>CALGJS010000455.1 GCA_937927835.1 uncultured Saprospiraceae bacterium
CCAGATCTTCTGTTTCTGGTACTGAAAAACACTTTTCTAGCTCTTCCAGTAGAATTTTTGAATCAAAATTTTTTATATCCATCTCATCTTAACCCCGTTTTATGTAAATTTGTTTAGCTAATAGCCTGACGGCTATGGAGTAGATTCAACGATTCAACGATTCAACAAGCAAAGCGCTTCAACAATTCAACAAGTGCAGCGTTTCAACGCGCGAAGCGCCTAAACAATTCAACAACTTATGAAAGCCGCTGCTGCCAAAGAAATAAAAACTGCGCTTACCGAATTATCGCAACCAGATTTAGTTGCGTTATGTCTCCGACTTTCTCGATTTAAAAAAGAGAATAAAGAATTATTAACCTATCTTATTTTTGAAGCAGAAGATGAGGCGTCTTATATTGAAAGTGTCAAAGGTGAAGTAGATTATGAACTCGAACAGGTTAACCGCAAAAATTATTTTTTTATAAAAAAAGGACTTCGGAAAATTCTTCGGATGACTAAAAAGTACATCCGATATTCTGGAAATAAAGAAACGGAAGTAATTTTGTTGATTTATTTTTGTCAGCGACTCCGTGCTTTTCAGCCTTCTATCGAGCGAAGCCGAGTTTTGAAAAATATGTATTTACAGCAAAGGAAAGTAATTAAAACAGCCATCGCTAAATTACACGAAGATTTACAATATGATTATTTGGAGGAGTTAAAAGAGATAGAACGTTAGCCTAAAATTCTATTCAGGTTCTTTCTAAGTAATTATTTAGGATAAAAGACAAGCCCTTAGTATTCAATTGAAATCTAGGGGTTTGTTCTATCTCACAAGTTAAAATGTTGTGTGCAAGTAGTTAGTTGGTACGGCAATTGCAAAATGCTAAGTTGACATCCAATTAATTTCTTAAAAAATTATACTATGCAACGCTCTATTAAATTATTGCTTCTATCTTTTTCTATGTTAATTATGCTTGCCTCTTGTGGTAAGGACGAAGACATCGATGGTTGCGATCTGAACTCCATCGAAAAAACGATTGTTGGCAAGTGGGTTTACCCGCTGACCAGTGAAACCGTTGAATTTAAAGGAGATGGTACCTTAATTGATCCTCAAAATTCAACCATTGTAGGAGTGACTAGCGAAAGCGAGCCAACTATAAAAACTTGGCAGGTGGATGCCAGTGGAAATCTTGAAGTTAAATCGGTTACCGGAAGTTCTACTTCCGAAGCTACCATTACCATTAATGAGTTTACCTGTGATAAAATTATGACTACTTATTTTGGTTTTCCACGAACGATGGAACGACAGTAGTATTATTTACAAAAAATTAAGCCGTAACTTTCTTTTGAAAGTTACGGCTTTTTTTTTATGCCTTAAGGCAAACTATGAAAAACGAGAAAGGAACTGATATCTATTATTTTTTTTGTTTAAAAAAAACAGCCCTTTAATTCCTCAAGACAATCACTCGGGTTTCGAAGTAACTTTGATCTGCTTGTTGAATACGTAAAAAGTACACGCCATTTTCTATAATTGCAGGTAATTTTACTTGATAAGGGCTGTTCTCCAAGTTAACCTCTTGTTGCAGAACTAGCTTACCCAGGGGACTGAAAATTGAAATTATTAAGGGTTCTCCATCACTCATTTGGTTTGACGATAATAAGAAACTCCCCTGGTTGGGATTAGGGTAAACTTGGAATTTAGAGTCAGATTTATGAGAAAAATTTACGATTTTTATTTCAGAATAAGATGTTTGTCCATCAAAATCTTCTTGGATCAAACGATAATAATTAAGGCCTATAAGTGGTTGCGCATCAACAAATTGATAGTATTGTAGGGTCGTACTTTCTCCTTTTCCATCCACAAAACCAATCTTGTCCCACTGGCGGCCATCTATACTTCTTGCAATGTAAAAACCTTTGTTATTCGTTTCACTGGCTGTTTGCCAATTCAGTAATACTTGCTTTTCTTTAGCGGTAGCTGTAAAGCCAGTTAATTCAACGGGTAATGGACCAAGTCCGGCATTTAGATAAAACGCTGAAAATCCATTAATACCAAACTGAATCATATGATTGGTTCCATCAAAGATTAGTTGGTAATTGATATTTGGTAAAACTTCTCCACCTGATTGGTAGTCTTCACAAACACCTCCAGCAACTTTGGTAAGATTGAGCGCTTGTAGTTGCTGTGTATTATCTCCAGGAATATTCAAAGCAGCCAACTCGGCAGGAGTGAGATAGAATCGAACCAAGGCTGGTAAATTATTATCAACGGTTATTTCCCAATTTCTATTAAGATAAGGCAATCCATTCGGAAATGTTCTCGTGGTACTGGTCGTATTCACTTCGACGTTTATGTTCCCCAAGTCATTTCCAATATCATTGATGGAAGCCACTACTTGGCCACTTTGATAAAGATGAATCCATTCTCCCATTCCTGTGGATATCGCCATCGCTGTTGTTCCACAGTTGAGGCCCATTGGTGCAACTGGACAGGTTGTTCCCGGATCACTCATTGTGATGTCAAATGTACCTAGATTAAATGGTTCCGTTCCTGCAACTTGAATATAATAGGTTCGTCCAGGAATCAAACATTGACCATCATTAATTCTTGGATTTGAATCGGAAGCAGAAAAATCATCATTGGCTGCCACCATAATTGCATTGGGATTGATGCCATTTGTTCCGCAGATATTCTCTTCCCATAATGCAATTTTTAAGTCATTCATAAAAAAGGTTCCTGCTACTGCAATATCAATATTGCCACTGGTTGGAGCGGTAAAAGAAAACCAGACACTCCCTCTTGTCATACTTGTACACCAACTATTTTGACTAAAACAAGAACCACCATCTGGAGTCGGCTCATCTCTTTCGGTATCAGAACCAAGATTCGAAAAAGGATAATTTGTTCCATTGACGGTAATATTGCTTTGTGGTCCATTATCAATAATAGTGGTCAAATCAATTGCATCACAGACATTATTATTAATTGGTTGGGTGGTAAAGAATCCAATGGGGTGAACATCGCTTTGATCGCCATTGTCACAATACTCCATGGCATAAACTAAATGCTCTGTAGCGTGGTCAAGATTTGTAACACTAAATTCATAAAGATTAGTGCAATTAATACTATTCCCAGTACCCGGAACTGGTTCTGATGGTGGATTAGAAAAGGAAAATGGTACTACCCAATACTCAGCTCCGACGGTACAACTACCTCCACTGTTCCATTCTAATTGGGCTGTTTCGGCAGTGACCTCCACCACCACAAATTCGCTAGGATTGGGACAAGGATTAGGAAGAGGACAGGAAACATTCATCTCAAAATCACCAACATCCGATTCATAACCATTTACATAGATCAGGTAGTTGGTGCCGAGTTGACTTTGGAAGGTCAAAGTAGGTTGCCAAGAACAAGAACTAACACCATCCAAGCCATTTAAACAAACTAAGCCACTACAGTCACCCGTAAAGACACTGATATCTGCATCGTAATTGGTCGCTAAACCATTATTCTCACATAAATCCAGCGTGATTTCTTCTCCTGTTCCTACAAAAGAATACCATAGGCCTGCTGCATCAGGAGTATCTCCACCACAAGCGGCCGTTCCACCACCATTAGGTAGATTACCTCCGGTAGCATTTATGGTACTTCCCAAATAGGAGTTGCCACAAGTTACGACGATCGCATCAGTACATAGGTCGTTAGGAGGAAGAGGAACACAAGAAGCGGTTATATCAGAAATAATGGTACTACGAGTTGAGCTAGAAGCCGTAATTTCCACTAAGGTCCCAGAAGTATAAGGCCCTAAGATATAGTTCTGTCCTTCGGTAATATTTGTAAAACTAGAAACACCTTGATCATCAGATAAATTTATGCTAGTATTTCCACAAAAATCATCTACAGTTGCAAGGATACTAAATTGATCATTATCACAATCAGCTAAGACTAAATAACTAAGAGAAGGATCTTGTTCATTAGGAAAAACGATATAAGTATTTTGACAACTTGGATTATCTGCATCCAAAATGGTCAGATCAAAATTTGTCGAAAAATCCACTGGATTCAAACCATAGCTTACGCCTACTTGAATATCATTGATCGTTTCGCCTAAAGAAGTAGTGGCATTGACGGTGGTAGCAGTTCCTTTTGCGTCCAGTACAAAGGTGGTAGCAAACTGACCATTTTGACATTGTCCAAAATAAAAAGATAAGGTTGGTGGCGTACAATTTGGTTCATCAAAGGCACAGATAGAAAAAGGACCGATACGATTAAACCCTCTTCCCCAAACTCTAACGTATAAAACATCGGAAGGTGTTTGTCCGGTCAATTCTATTTTAGGCATAGAATTGATTCCACTGTTTTCATCACAGGCGATCTCTGTCAATGCGCCACAGCTACCAGAATAAATAGCCATTTCGCCATCTGAGAATCCACCTGAAGTAAAACTCATCTCGACCGTAAGACTTCCTGTAGCGGGAACAATGACGGAATACCAAACATCTTCACCGAGGTAAAACCCACAAGTAGGTGTACCAACTCCTGAATCAGTGGCGCCATCATTTGAGCCAAAGGTGGCAATACAATCACCGTTTGTTTCAACGGGTAAACTTACGGCATTACTACAATCATCATTTTGCAATGGTTCCTCAATACAAATAGAAAATGGTCCTGAATAGACATTAAATCCTACCTCAAACCAAACCAATACAAAGTATTCCTGACCGATGGTTAAGCCAGATACCGTTCTAGATTCATCTACATTGAGCGCGCAGTCAATCTCGCTGCCACCACAACCATCAAAAACAGCCATTTCCAATGGATCAGTAGACATGGTGTTGGTGTTTTCTAAAAAGATTTCTACCTCTGTAGAAGCTGCTGTAAAACGATACCATACTCCGTTATTACAACCTGTTCCAGTAGGAGAACTACAACTTGAATAAAAATCACAAGATACAGAACCGTCATGGGAAGCGTTGATGGTGGTACCTGTAATTGCCCCAGAAGAACAGCCTCCTTGAGCACTAGGAATAATTTCGATTGCTTCCGAACAATCATCATTAGCTGGAGGACCTCCAAGGCATATTTCGAAATCACCCTGATCATTCGCCCCTGAATAGACAAAAATATAATAGGTATTACTTGGGTTTAAATTTCCAATATGGATTGGGAAATTAGGTAGACAATTAAGAATGTTTCCTTCACAGTCATCATATAAAATTCCTTTGTGAACACTTCCATTCAAGGAATTCAAATTTATGTTAACGCTTCCTCCAGCAGGTGCCTGAAAACTATACCAAACACCAAAAACATCTCCATTGCTACAAAAGTCAGGACTTGGATCTTGCAAGGCTCCAGTAGTAGTTCCGGAAACAAAATTACTAGAACAAGTTCCAGCCGTATTGACGTTCAGTGCTTGAGCGGAGGAACAGTCGTCATTAGGTAACGGTTGCGAAGACTCATACACACAGATGTCAAACGAACTGCCTGTGCAAGACCCATTTGCTCCCCAAACTCTGATATAATAATCTCCTGCTGGTAAAGTATTATCATAAATAAGTGTACTTCCACCAGCGATACAATCCAGTTCTGCTCCACCACATCCATCGTAAAGTGCCATGTTATCATATCCGTCAATGACAATACCATCGGTTACGGTAGTACTAGTAGAAAAAGTAAACCATACATCTCTTGCGATCGTTCCGCAACTGACAGTATCCGCTGAAGTGGTTGCTCCGTTTAGGGTTCCGGTAGTAGCTATGCAACTAGTTTCATTTGAATATAGTGTCAAGGTAGCGGCAGTTGTACATTCGTCATTTGTCGATGCACCATAGGTGTTTTCGTAGATACAGAGATCAAAACTTCCTTCTCCTCCTTCTGTCCAGACGGTAAATTGATCATTTAAAAGACCAAAACTACCGTTGTTAATGGTAATACATTCGTTAATAACTAAGGTTACTGTTCCTCCACTAGGACTATAATTACAGGCAATTTGAGAAAAGCCTCCTTCGGTAATTGCTTCGCTACAAGTTTGACCAAGGACAGAGAATAGGGCGACTCCAATTCCACCTGATCCTGAATAATTGGTTATCTCAATGGTTAGTCCATCATAGGTTCCAGCATTTGGTAAAAACCAAACATTAGAAACAGTCGATACGCTACAATCCATCTCTGCAAAATCTGAAGAAGCTCCTACCGTAGAACCAGAACTAAGTGTACAAGCACTTTGATTGGCATCTATGTTGATACTCGTAGGGTTATTACAATTTTGGGCTTTTAAATGAATGGTTGATAATATGAAAAATAAAAAAAATAGGGTAGTAGTGTGGTAGATTTGCTTCATTGGTTAGTAGTATTAGGAATTAAAAAATGATCGCTTTTTCATCAGGGTGAAAAAGTAAAATAATTAAAACCTAAACCTACTGAGGTCTATTAAAAAGTCTTTTAAGTTTTTTGAAAAATACTTTAGCTGTTTTGTTTTTTAGTGAAAAATATTTTAGCTATTGTCTTGTTGTAGAAATTGTTATTAATCTTAATGTGTTGATAGTAAGCTATTTACGTGTTTCTGTCGGTGTGTGTCCGAATTCCTTTTTGTAGGCTTGCGTAAACCATGAAGGACTGTTAAATCCAGTTTGATAGGCTACTTCAGCGATACTGAAATTTTGATTTGCTAGTAGTTTTTTGGCCTCTAAAAGGCGATAGGTACGGATATATTCGGTAGTCGATAGGCCGGTGAGTGCTTTGATTTTTTTGTGAATAGTACTACGAGACATTTTAATTTGATGGCAAAGGTCATTAATAGTAAAACTACTATTGTCTAAGTGTTTGGCAATGATTTCATTGAATTTCAGTAAAAATTCATTTTCTATTTGGGGAGATTTTTCTTTTTGCAATTGGGTTAAATGACGTTTTTGTAATTGTTGTCGGATGGTTAATAAGTTGGTGATACGGACTAGGAGTTCTTCTTTTTGGAAAGGTTTCACTATATACGCATCTGCTCCATATTTTAAGCCAGATATTTTATCGGATTGATTGGCTCGGGCCGTTAACAAGATGATAGGAATGTGATTGGTGCGAGGATCTTTTTTTAAACTAGCACATAATTGAAAACCATCCATTACTGGCATCATGATATCACTAATGATGATATCCGGTAACTTTGTCGTCGCTACGTTCAATCCTTCTTTGCCGTTGGTAGCAAATTCACAATGATAAGTATCTTCAAGACAGGTTTGTAAATAATAAATTACATCTTTATTGTCTTCTACAATAAGAATAGAGGGTTGATTATCGAGAGGAGATGACCTGCTGATGGTGGGAGTGGTTATTTTACTTTCGGGAAGCAATGTGATCAGTGGATCATCGGGGCTCACTAATTCTTTAAGAGGAGATGAAACCATCGGATCATTATGTATAGGTAAACGAATGATAAAGGTCGTTCCAGTTTTAGGATTACTTTCTACTTGAATATGACCATCCATTAATGCAATGATTTCTGCTACCAAAGCTAGTCCAATACCGGTACCTTGTTGTTGGGTCACGTCTTCATCTTTTTTTAGTTGAGGAGCGACTTGATAAAATCGACCAAAAATAAAAGGTACTTCTTCGGGGGGAATTCCAATTCCGTTATCTTTCACTCGAATTTCTAATTGATTTTTTTCTTCAGCATCATTTATTTTAGCTACTAAAATAATTCTACCATATTTTGGTGTAAATTTTATAGCATTGGATAGCAAATTACTGATTACTCGCTGCAATTTTTCATCATCAAAATCCATTGTCAATTCATTGATTTCAGAATAGAATTGCAAATCTAATTCTTTAGATTGAGCATAGGATTGGTAGGAGTCAACTAAATATTCTAAGTAATTTATAACATCATTTTTTGTTAAACTAAGCTTCATTTTTTTTGCTTCAAATTGTGCTAAATCTAACATTTGATTTACTAAATCTAATAATTTCGTGGCATTGTTATTTACCATGCCTAATTTCTTTTTGATAGCTATATTTGAATTACGCATAAGCTCTTTTGACATACCGATAATGATGGTGAGCGGAGTACGAAATTCGTGTGAGATATTGGCAAAAAAAGTATTGCGTATCTCGTTTAATTCCTTTTGATGTCGAGCTTCTTGCTCGCGTAAATTTAAGGTGCTTCTCATAATGCTTTTCTCCTTTTCTGCTAGTCTACTTTTATAAGCTAATCCTACAGAGAAAAACAATACTTCTAATAATATTCCAATATACTGAGGAATATACGTGACATCAAACCAATTGACAATGTGCACTTCTTTAAAACTCATCAATCCTGTCGCTACCGTTGAAACCAATAATACGATGCTGCCAGTAAGTACAAAAAATGACAACCGTCCTTGGAAATAAATTATTCGAAACACAATCACTGATAGAATCGCCAACGCAATAATTTTTGTAAAACTATAAAAACGCCAAGCCCACCACGGATCAATCAACAATAAAATTCGATCTATTACAAAACAGCCTAAACATATCCACAAACCTCGTAAAGCAATTCTATGAAGAGTTGGTAACTTGTTTTTTGCATCCAAAAAACTGTCTACAAAAAGCATGTAAAAAGAAATATTTAATAAAACCAGTGGTGTCAAAAAATGATGGGCACTAAACCAAATAGGCCAGATACGGATCAATGGACTGTTAAAGTCAAAGTCGCGTGTAAAAAATAATAAAAGAGAAAAAATATATAAGGAATAAAAAAGGTAAGCCTTATCGCGGTTTTGTAAATATTGGAAAAGATTGATAATAGTAATGAAAAACAATAATCCGAAAAAAGTAAACTGAAAAATATATACTCGAATAATCTGAAAATAATTTTGAGATAATTCAAATTGAGGATGATAAATCCTAGGAATAATTTTTCGATTAATTTCGATTTCATTCTTTATTTTGATATAAATTTCGTGCGGAAGATTAGGAGTTAGACTTAGTGGTGCAGACGAAGGATCAGGAAAAGGTAATTGGTCATGGGCGGTTGTTCGCTTAACTTTCATCCCTGCCAGTGATGATTCAGTTGTTTGATCAGGATTTATTACATACACATGGAGACTATCAAAAGCTCCACAATTTAAACTAAATAATGAGGATGTTTCTTCGTGAATAATAATTGGTAGCCGCAGCCAATAAGCATACTTTCCTCGTTCATATTTTCCAGCTAATTCTAAATCGGATAAATAAATAAAATTACCTTCCTTAAATTTTTGTTGAATAGTTTCGAGAGAAAGATTAGCAGTCTTGTCGACGTAGATTTGAGATGCTTGAGATAGATCAATGTCTTGATTAAAACCTTTGGGAAGGGTTAGGTCATTGTCATGTTGACCAACGGCAAAAAATGCCATGAGGAGGAATAGGCAAGAAAGAACCCAGGAAGTTTTCATGTATTTGGCTTAAAAAGTGTTCTCTTGATTCTTTAACAAAGAAGTTGTTAAAAACTAAACTTAATACTCGCCCATTTCAAAATGGCGGAACTAGTCCTGCGAGAATTTATCGTTACTTAACTTCTAACTATCAATCGCACGATATAAAGATAGTAATTATGTTTTATTTAAAAAATATTCAATATAAAAGCTGATTAAAACTCCTTGATAAAATCCAGATAAGTACTAAACATAGAAACATAGGATAAATCTTTTCCTATCTTTACCAAAAAATTATTACGATGAAAAGCATCCAAGTCAGAGCAGGCGAAGGCCTCGATAAAATTCACTTAGTTGACCATGAAATACCCGAACCAGCCGCAGGCGAAATCCGCGTTCGTTGGCATGCTACCTCTTTGAATTTTCATGATTATATGGTCGCCAAAGGTTTATTACCAGTACCCGAAGGTCGGATTCCAATGTCCGATGGAGCAGGTGAAATTGATGCCGTTGGGGCAAATGTAACTCGTTGGAAAAAAGGAGACAAAGTTATGTCCCTCTTCTTTCCTCGCTGGCAACACGGCGCACCTACGATTGGTACCACCCGATTTATTTCCGGTGAAACCATCGATGGGTATGCCACAGAATATTCCGTCTTGCCCGCCAACGCTGTCACCACCATGCCTGAGGATTACACCTACGCCGCCGCAGCTACGCTCCCCTGTGCGGGCCTCACTGCTTGGCGAGCCTTGGTCGTAGAAGGACAAATCAAATCAGGTGATTCCGTCTTGATTGAAGGCACGGGAGGTATGTCGATCTTCGCCTTACAATTTGCGAGAATGGCTGGTGCTGAAGTTTTTGCCACCACCGGTTCTAATGAAAAAATCGATCGACTCAAAGCAATGGGCGCCACCGAAGTAATCAATTATAAAGAAGATCCCAAATGGGGGAAAACACTTTTTAAAAAAACAGGTGGTATCGATCACGTGATTGATGTAGGAGGTAACGCCACCATGCGCCAATCCATCGAAGCCGCTAAATTATATGGAAAGATTTATTCTATCGGTATCCTCGGTGGCCCCAAAGGAGAAATTCTTTTTCCTAAATTATTTTTTAAACACTTAAGTATCATCGGTCTCGCCGTCGGTAGCGCCTCCATGCAAGAAGACATGGTCAAAGCCATCAACGCCAATAAATTTGAACCCATTCTAGATAAACATTTTGCATTAGAAGAATTAGGCGATGCTTTTAGATACCAAGAAGGAGGAAAGCATTTTGGGAAAATTATTGTTGAATATTAGATTTATTGATGTGCGGATTTTTTGATGTGTAGACGTGCAGATGTAAAAAAACGTAGAAACAAGGCATGCCTTGTTTCTACGTTTTTTTTACGTTAAAGAGAAAATTGAATTTGCTTTTGAAATTGAATTTGCAATTGAAAAAATCCACCAATCCACCAATCCACCAATCTGCACATTTACAAATCCATACGTCCACGTTCCGCCATCACCTCCGCCACCTTTCCAAAAAAGGCCATTCTAGGATCTTTGGTAGCTCCATCCACGTAGCGTTTATAGAGTTGTTGAGCGAT
>CALGJS010000456.1 GCA_937927835.1 uncultured Saprospiraceae bacterium
GTAGATTTTCCCGTACCGTTGTTGCCTAAGATCGCGTAACGATGTTGGGATTGAAAGTGGTAATTGATATTTCTAAATATCCATTCAAAGCGATACCGCTTAGCGACTTCACGCAGTTCGATTTCCATTTGCGCGATTGCCGTTTACGTGTCGAAGGCCGATGATACCTCGGTCAGCTTCTTTAATAAAAGAAATAATCATTTCTCGTTCTGGAGTAGAATGAGGGTTAGCCATAATCTTTTCGACGGCTTGACTGGTGTTATAACCTTTCATGTATAAAGTCCGATACACGGCCTGAATATCGTGTATTTGGTCATTGCTAAACTTATGTCTTCGTAGTCCAATCGAATTAACCCCCACGTAAGAAAGCGGCTCACGAGCTGCTTTGATAAATGGCGGAATATCTTTTCGTACCAATGATCCACCACCCACCATCACATGGGTTCCAATTTTCACAAATTGATGAACGGCACAAAGTCCTCCAACGATGGATTTATCACCGATGGTAATGTGTCCAGCAAGGTTTACACAATTAGCTAGAATACAGCGCTCACCAATTACACAGTCATGCGCTACGTGCACGTAGGCCATGATGAGGCAGTGGTCGCCGATACGAGTTTCGAGATTAGAAGCGGTCCCTCGGTTGAGGGTACAGTATTCTCGAATGATAACATTATTACCAATAACCAGTTTAGAATCTTCGTCTTTGAATTTAAGATCTTGTGGGATAGAACCTAGAATCGCTCCGGGGAATACTTGACAATCGTTACCCATGCGAGTACCATTGAGAATACAAACATTGGGACCGATTTCACAGTTGTCACCAATGACAACATCTGCTTCGATAGTTACGAAGGATCCAATCTTAACGTTTTGCCCGATTTGAGCGTCTGGGTGTATATTCCTAAGTCCGCTATTCATCTTCTTTTTTTCTAATAATTTGAGCAGTTAATTCACCTTCAGAAACAATTTTATTTCCAACGTAGGTCGTACCCTGCATATGAACGATTCCTCTTCTAATTGGTGTTAGCAGTTCCAGTTTGAGAATCATAGTATCTCCAGGTACCACTTTATTTTTAAATTTACAATTATCTATTTTCAAAAAGTAAGTGTCCCATTTAGTTGGATCTTCCACATTAAAGAGTGCTAAGATACCACCTGTTTGGGCGAGGGCTTCCATTTGTAAAACACCAGGAAATACTGGATTATCTGGAAAATGCCCCTGAAAAAAGCTTTCGTTGAAAGTCACATTTTTTATTCCAACTACATGTTGTTCTGAAAGCTCTATTATTTTATCTACCAAAACAAAAGGATGCCGGTGTGGAATATACTTTTGAATATCCTGTACCGTGTATAAGGGCTCCGCATCTGGATCATATTTTGGCTTTCCTCTCAACTTACGTTGCTCCTGCCACCTTTTTCTTAAAATTTTAGCAAACTCAACGTTCGCGGTATGTCCTGGCTTAGTCGCTACAATTTTCCCCTTAATCGGTCTACCAACCAAGGCTAAATCTCCCACCACATCCAATAATTTATGTCTAGCCGGTTCGTTTTCAAAGTGAAGGTCCAAGGTATTTAAAATTCCTTGTTTTTCTACCTTAATACTCGGCTTATTAAGTCGTTTAGCTAGTGCATCCAATTCTGATTGCTCCATCACTCTATCCACTATAACGATGGCATTGTCTAAATCGCCGCCTTTGATCAAGTCTTGGTTCAGTAAATGCTCTAATTCATGCAAGAAAACAAAGGTACGACAAGGAGCAATATCTTTCTCATAATAGTCAAAAGACTCCATAGAAGCGTACTGATGTCCAAGCACTTGAGAATTAAAGTCAATCATCGTCGTCACCTGGTACACATCGGCTGGAAGTGCTAATAATTCCGTTCCAGTGATTTCATCTCGGTAAGCAATTGGCTCGGTTACCTCAAAATACTCTCTCTTAGCGTCTTGTTCTTCTACTCCTGCTTTGACGATTCCTTTTACAAAAGCTGCAGCGCTACCATCCATAATAGGAGACTCAGGTCCGTCAATTTCGATCAATACATTATCTAATTCCATTCCTCGTAGAGCAGAAAGTACGTGTTCTACCGTACCAATCTGCACTTTATCTGTTCCTAAGGTAGTTCCTCGATTAGTAGAAATCACCTTACTAACATCTGCGCTAATGACTGGAGCTTCGTCCAAATCTACGCGTTGAAACTTATATCCGTGGTTAACCGGAGCAGGTTTGAACGTCATTTTGACGGCTTTTCCTGTGTGTAACCCTACCCCATTCACTGTAAATTCTTCCCGTAATGTATGTTGCTTCATAAAGTGTTTAATCTGTCTAAAGTCAAAAATCTCCCAAAGATAAGTGTTTTGACTAGGCTTTGGGCAAAAACAGGTGCCTAATTTATAATTGTTCTTTATCCTCTGAAATCTTCCCTTTAAGTTGGGCGATTTCTCGTTCTAATGCCCGTATTTGGCGATTAATTGTGGGTAATTGCTTAAAAACAGCATAAGCCTTTAGATAATCTCCATATGGTAATGCCGGAGAGCCATAAACCGCCTTTCCAGGCTCTTTAATCGATGCTGCTACTCCACTTTGTGCCTGTACTTTACTGCCATCGGCAATTTTTATATGCCCTACAAAACCTGCTTGACCTCCAATGAGGCAATTTTTACCAATTTTAGTGCTTCCTGCGATTCCTGCTTGGGCGGCAATTGCTGTATTTTCTCCAATTTCTACATTATGGGCTATTTGGATGAGGTTGTCCAGCTTTACTCCAGCTTTAAGGACTGTACTTCCCATCGTAGCGCGATCAATGACCGTATTGGCGCCAATTTCTACGTTGGCTTCCACAATAACATTCCCGATTTGTGGTATTTTCTTAAACTTTCCGTCGGAATCTGGTAAAAAGCCAAAGCCATCAGATCCTATAATTACATTGGCATGAAAAATACAATTATCTCCTATTTCACAACCATGATAAATTTTTACTCCTGGGTATAAAATGACGTTTTTACCAATTTTTACATTTTTTCCAATATAAACCTGTGGGTAAATAATGGTATTCGCTCCGATCGAAACCCCGGATTCAACCACGGAGTAAATTCCAATAGAAGTATTTTCTTCTAGTTGTACATCGTCATGGATTGCGGCTTGAGTAGCTACACCTTTCTCTGGTTGGTGTTCCTCATTAAATTTTTCGAGTAAAAAGGCGATAGCAGCATATACATTCTCCACTCTGATCAAAGTGGCTGCGATAGGTTGATTGGGTTGAAAGGTCTTAGAGACCAACAAAATTGAAGCTTTAGTTTGATAAGCGTAAGATTCGTACTTGGGGTTGGCTAAAAAGCTGATCGTTCCGGGCGTACCCTCTTCTATCTTACTAGGTCCACTAACGGTAACATCGGGGTTTCCCTCTATGGTTCCATTGAGAAGGTGGCTCAGTTCTGTTGCTGAAATTTGCATTGTGTCTAGGCGTAATTTTAAGAATGCTATTATTGTAAGTAAAACATTCTTAGCGTTTTACAGCTAAAAAGCTGTTCAAATGGTGTTTTCGTTTTGTTAGGCAACACGCCCAACGGTAATTATAACGTAAAAATTGTTCCTTAGCGTATTTTAAGAGACCTTAAAGTTTATCATCCCTCCTAATTGACTATCTTTGCGGTCACTATAAGGTGATAAAAATTTTTACTAAAAAATCTTAAATTGGAGGCAAAAGTACAAAATATCCGGATCGGAACCAGAGGCAGTAAATTAGCGCTTTGGCAGGCAAACTTTACCAAGGCCGCACTTGCGAAAATTGGTGTAGAAGCAGAGTTGGTCATCATCAAAACGCAAGGAGATAAGATTCAACACCTTGGCTTTGATAAATTAGAAGGAAAAGGTTTTTTCACCAAAGAAATAGAGGATTCTTTGCTTCGAGGCGATATTGATATGGCGGTACATTCTATGAAAGATTTACCGACTCAAGCGCCTAAAGGATTGGCTATTACCGCAGTTTCCTATCGAGCAGATCCTTCCGACTGGTTAGTAATCAATAAAGAAAATGTAGATTCCAATCAGATTTTCAATTTAAAAGAAAATCCAGTTGTAGGTACTTCTTCTGCTCGTAGAAAGGCGCAGTTCAAACATTTTCGTCCAGACGTAAGGTTAAAAGATATTCGTGGAAACGTTCCAACTAGACTTCAGAAATTAAAGGATGGAAATTTTGACGCGATCCTTCTAGCAGCAGCAGGACTTTTACGACTAGAAATGGATTTGAATGATTTTGTAATTTATAAAATGAATCCAAAAGAATTTGTTCCTGCTCCAGCACAAGGTGTACTAGCCTGGCAAACTAATCGAGCAGATCGTCCTACTCGACAGTTATTAAAGCAATTGCACCAACCTGAAGTTTCCGCTACTACCAACGTAGAACGAAAGGTGCTTCGACTGGCGGAAGGCGGTTGTCATATGCCACTTGGCGTTTTTTGTACACAAGATGTAAATGCACATTTTCATGTATGGGCCGCAAAGGCGGAGACTTGGGATGGTCCTGTAAAACAAATCAGAATGTCGAGCAGTACTTCCGCAGGATTAGCGGAGAAGGTGCATCAGGCTTTGAATGGATAGTTGTTTGCTTCTCCTATTTGCTAGGGTGTTTAATTATGAAAAAAAACTGCTGCATTTTTCGAATTCGGCACTTCTAATAAAATGTCAAGCCGAATTTTTTATTAATACTCGATTTTAATGTCAAAAGGTGCTAAAGAAATTTTCGCCTCTATAGCTTAGATTGAATACCCTAGCTTTTTGCTTTTTTTACTTACATAAATTACAAACCCCTTCTACATAGATCGTCACTTTTTTTATATCCATATTAGGAATTAAAATTTCAATCTGTTTCGTCGGCATCTCACAAGTCACGGATTCACACTTGACACATTTAAAGTGAACATGGTCATGGTCATGATGATGCACATCACACGACTTACCACAAATCGCATAATAGCTTTCGTTATTTTCTTGAAATGCTTTGTGAATAATACCTTTCTCTTTCAAACTTTCTAAAGTTCGATACAGCGTTACTCGATCCATAGACTGCATGGATTTTTGAATAGCGGAGTAAGGCATGGCAGATTTATAAGCATCAATTTGAGTCAATAAATTCAACCGATGGCTCGTTGCTTTTAATGCTCTATCCCGTAATAATCCTTTAAAATATTCGTCACTCATTATTTGTCATTTCCGGTTAATTTACAAAAAAATCAATAATATTTTTGTCGTATAAATTAACATATCTCGAAATTAGAAAATACCTCTATCTTATATAAAGATAGAGGCATCTCTGAAACGCTAAAAAAGATCAACGCTATAATACATTTAGCGTATTAAATGTTGCTTTTATTTAAAAATTCTATTGAACTTCGACCGGAATATTCACTTCGATATCCGTTTCACCACCTGCATTGGTAATAATTCCATCTGATAC
>CALGJS010000457.1 GCA_937927835.1 uncultured Saprospiraceae bacterium
GGAAACGAAGACGAGGATATGGACGATAATGCTAATATTGGTTATTTAAATAGCCAAATTGGTAATGCTTCTAAAAAGATGGTAGTAGAAGAAGGTACTGGTACCTGGTGTACTTTCTGTCCTCGTGGCCATGTTGCAATGGACAGAATGGCAGAAGATTTTCCAGATGATTTTATTGGTATCGCAGTGCACAATGGTGATCCTATGACTTTAGCTGAGCACGATAACAATATGCAACTTACTGGATATCCAGGAGCAAATATCAATCGTATCACTCGTAATTTTGATCCAGGTGATTTATCTGGTAACAATATTACTACAGAAGCAGCGAGAATTTCACCTATGAATGTAACTTCTGCTACAGAATATAATGCTGCAACTCGTGAACTTACGGTTACAGCCACAGCAACTAGTTTGATAGACATCAACAATGCAGATATTCGTTTCTCTGTTATTATGACGGAAGATGAAGTTACAGGAACAGGTAACGGTTATGCGCAAGTTAATGCCTACTCTGGTGGTGGACTTGGTGTAATGGGAGGTTACGAAAATCTTCCAGATCCAGTACCTGCTTCTCAAATGATTTATCACGATGTGAGTCGTGCCTTACTAGGCGGATTTTTTGGAGAAGAAGGTTCTTTCCCTACAATGATTACTGCTGGTGAAGAAATAACTTATTCTTTTACTTACACTATTCCTGCTAACTACAATGATGCAGAAATGCAAGCAGTAGTAGTTGTACTTGATGCAGCATCCGGAGAAATTCTTAATGGTAGCGAATCAGCAGTACAAACAGCTGTAGGTATTTTTGAAACGCCTGAGTTGATTGAAGCTAAGCTAAGCCCTAACCCTGCAAGAGACTTAACAACTATTTATCTTCCATTAGAAACAGCTGGTGACGTAACTGTTTCTGTTCTTGATCTTTCTGGAAGATTAATGAAAAATAACGTTTATAACAGTAACGCTGGTAATGTTTCTTTTAACATTATTACTTCTGATCTAAACGCTGGAATTTACATCGTAAGAGTTGACACACCAGATGGTGTAGCAACTAAGAGACTTGCCGTAGCTAAATAATAACAATTAATACGACAAAATAAAAAGAGGCTGACTCGTAACGACTGTTACGGGTCAGTTTTTTTTTAACTTGTCTTAAGCTTTAATACACTGTGTATTTAATGATTTGCCTTTCCCATAAGTTTTATTTATTTTAAGTAAAACACTTTAAGGTATGAACTACTTCCTCCTCTTTTTTAGTCTTCTATTGGTTACTACTATTCCATCTACCTCACCCGATTTAAGTTACGGACTAGTTGCCTATTATTCTTTTGACGAATGCGACGCCCGTGATGATTCAGGAAACGGTTCTGAAGGTATTCTCTATGGCAATCCCAGTTGCTGGTGCGGAATTGATAACAACGGATTACTATTGGATGGAAAAAATGATTACGTAGAATTTACGGGCGTGGTCAATCGATGTTTTACCACTTCTGATTTTACCGTAAGTTTTTATTTCAAAGCAGAGAAAAAATCTATTTTTAAACAAAGTCTATTATCCAAACGCAGCGACTGCGAACCAGCATATGTTTTTGATATTCAGCTAGATCAACGATCTCAAAAAATCCAAACGGATGTACTACAGGAAGAACACATCCACTATGGTGAAATTTCTCCTAATTTTAAAAATGCTGGTTGGTACCATTATGCACTTGTTCGCGAAGGTCGTCATGCGCATACCTATATCAATGGTATTTTGATCCATTCTGGCACTCGTTGTAGTGGTGTCGATATTAGCAATGATGCGCCACTCAATTTTTCCAATAGCCCTTGTATTGGTTCTGGTGGTACCCGACGTTTTAAAGGTATTCTAGACGAACTTCGAATTTTTGATCGTGCCTTATCACATGAGGAGATCCAAGCCTTGTACGATCGCTACCCTATCGAACAGGCAAATGCAGATTGCTTTAGTTGAGGTTAATGAATAATTAATAATGTTCTCTTCTTTCGTGTTTAATTAATAATGTGAATCAGGGGTTGAAAAAGAATTAAAATAGTATAGTTAACAGTATCATTCTAATTGACATGGTGTTTTTTGCTATTTGCTTTTGGCCATTGGCTTACCCACCCGTCCCTTCGGGTTCGCTAATTAACATTAGCTCATCCTCTTTAATCCTACCTACGGCAGGCAGGCGCGATCGAGTGAAGCAAAATGCAAATAGCATATTTATACGCTACTTTTAATTTTAACTACTGATTCGCATTAATAATGTGCTTCTTTCGTGTCTGTCTATTGGTAGAGACAACTTATGTACAGACTATTCATGTAAAGACAATTCATGAATTGTCTCTACCTTTCTGACTATATAAACCCAATTTCTTTTCCTCTTCTAAAAGGCTTTTTTCCGCCTAATCACGCCTGATTTTCAACTTTTAAACTTAAGGATTTTAAAAATATGAGCAAGTCCTTGGTCAATGCGTTAAATATTACTACTTTTGTCATGTTACCTTTTGGTAACATATAGAAACACTTAATATGATTTGGAAGGCTTTATCGGATCCGACCCGAAGGTCGATATTAGATTTGTTGAAGAGCGCTCCACGGACTACCGGTGAGATCAGTCAATTTTTTGAAAAAGACCTCTCACGCTTTGCCATCATGAAACACTTAGGTATTTTAGAGAAAGCTCACCTGATTACCACCCGCAAGGAGGGAAAATCCAGAATGAACTATCTTAACCCTGGACCGATTCAAAAAACTTACGACGAGTGGGTTGATCAGTTGATTCAGTTAAAATATTATACCGACCAAACTTCCAGGAAAATGGGACAGAATGCAAAACGCATTATTACGAGCACGATTGATTTGTCTTGCCGTATGTCAGCTGATCAGACGAAAGTTTGGAAAGCACTTACGCAACAGATTGATGAGTGGTGGGTGACTGATTTTTATCAGTCTCCAACATCCGTAAAAATGGCGCTGGAACCTAAGCTTGGTGGTTTACTGTACGAAGACGCTGGTAAGAATGAAGGATTTGTCTGGGCAACCATTATTGCGTTGCATAGTCCAAATCATTTAGTGTTGCGCGGAGACTTAAGCCCGGATTTTGGTGGGCCTGCCATTTCATATTTAAAATTTACACT
>CALGJS010000458.1 GCA_937927835.1 uncultured Saprospiraceae bacterium
AGTATCGACAGTTTTATTTCAAACTTTTTAAATTCTAAAAACATGCAAGCTAAACCATTGCACACCGAACTCATCAGATCTGGTAACCGTAGTTTCTTTTTTGATATCAAACAATCTGAAAAAGGCAATGCCTACCTCACCATCAACATTACTCAAAAGCAAGAAGACGGAACTTACAACCGCGATAAGATCACCGTCATGGAACACGAAATGGTCAAATTTGGAGAAGGGATGATGCGAGCCATGATCAACTTTCGACAGACAGGCCGCGAAGCCATCATCGAAACTGCCCGCGAAAAATATCCGAACGCTTTCTCTCCATGGACGAAAGCAGAGGATAAAACCCTAACGGATTTTTATGTCCAAGAATTGGAGATCATTGAGATCGCTCAAGAGCTAGGACGTAACGAAAATGCCATCAAAGCTAGAATCGAAAAACTAAAACTCGACCCTAAATATGCAACGGCAACTGCATAACTATTAAGAACTACCGGGGTAATATCCGGTAGCTTTTTCTTTTCTTTTTTTTAATTATTTAAACAAATACAATTATGAATACTTCCACACCTTCCAACTATTTTTATGCTGGCGATCGCACTTATTTTTTTAATATCAGAAAAACCAAAAAAGGCGCTAGCTATTTGAATATTAATATTTCCCAAAAAGATGAAGAAGGGAAATTCAAAAACAAAGGAATTACCGTTTTTGAAAATGAAATGAAAGATTTTTCAATGGCCTTGATGCGTTCTGTGATCAACTTCAAAAAAACAGGCCAGCAAGCGAAAATCGAAGAAGTTCAAAAAATTTTTCCCAATGCTTTTAAACCTTGGACAAAAGAATCAGAAGAAACCTTAGAAGTTAATTTTGCAGCAGAAAAAAGCCTAAAAGAATTATATGAAATTTTAGGTAGAAAGGAGTCTGCCATCCAAGCACGAATTCAAAAACTTAGATTAGAAGAAAAATATATTCTCTGAGTTTCTCTTTTTATTGCGTGACAAATTCTAATAATGAGTTTGTCACGCACCCATTTCATCTTTCATTTTTTACAAAAAATATCATGACTCAATACGTCAATAAAATATCCATCAAGGCTTGGGCAGAAGCTGATCGTCCTCGCGAAAAACTACTCCTTAGAGGCAAGCAAAATTTAACGGATGCAGAACTCCTTGCGATATTGATGGGCTCTGGTAGTCGAGAGTTATCCGCTGTTGCTTTAGCACAATTAATCCTACAAAGTAAAAATCAGAATCTAAACGAACTTGGAAAAAGTACAGTAGAAGACTTGAAAAAATTCAAAGGCGTTGGTGAAGCGAAAGCGATTGGAATTATTGCCGCCTTAGAATTAGGACGTCGTCGACAACTTTCTGATTTACGTGAAAAGCCTCAAATTCGTAGCAGTCAAGATGCCTACCGAGAAATGGCACCAATGATCCAGGATTTACCACATGAAGAATTTTGGATTCTTCTACTCAATCGTGCGAATCGAATATTAGGACGGGAAAAAATCAGCAGTGGAGGAGTATCAGGCACAATGGTCGACGCCAAACTTATTTTCAATAGAGCGTTGATAAAAAAAGCTTCTTCCGTCATGCTTTTTCACAATCATCCTTCTGGAGGTTTGACGCCTAGTCAAGCAGATATTTCTTTGACTCGAAAGCTTAAAGAAGCCGGTAAAGTCTTAGATACACAAGTCTTAGATCACTTAATAATTTCGGAGCGCGGGTATTATAGTTTTGCCGATGAAGGTAAATTATAGTGTAAAAATGCTAGTTTTTGAAACAATATGTTTATATTTGTAGGTAGGAAGATATATTTTAGACAAGTTCTCAATAGAATTTTCCTATTCAAATCCACCTTTTATGTACAGTGCATTAACCATAGCTAATTTTTTTATTAGAAAAGGGTTGCAGGAGAAAATTACCGTTACCCCGATGAAGTTGCAAAAACTCATCTATTTCGCACATGGGTGGCATCTAGCTTTTTTTAACGAACCGTTGATCAAAGAAGATGTTCAAGCTTGGCCTTATGGCCCTGTGATTCCAGCTATTTATCATATTTATAAAACCTACGGAAACGCTACTATCACGCAAGACACCGACGAAGGCGTTGGAATATTGAGTGTAGAGACCAAAGAGTTTTTAGATTTTATTTGGAGCACCTATAAAAAGTTTTCTCCCATCCATTTATCAAATATCACACACCTTAAAGACTCACCTTGGGATCAGGTACGTCAAGGACATAAAGGCGACCTTCGTCGAGGAATTCCAATGAGAAACGAATTAATCAAACGATACTTCCAGGAAATTTATCAGACCAATTAATGGGAGTTTAGATAAACTCTAGATTTTAGAGTTATTCAACAACTTCACGCTGTGTAGAACCACATTACCTAAATTGTTCAAATTTTCAAATGGATTTTAAAGAAGAAAAGAAAAGTGTCGAAAAGGCCATGAAAAAAATGGTCAATCAAGTCAGTGCGGAGGAGACAGACCTGAGTCGTCAAGAGGTAGCGGATTACGACCTAGAAGCAAAGAAGGCTTTGGTAGTAAGTGCTTATCAAGATATTAAAGAACGAAAACGATACGCTTTTTGGATCTTTTTGATGGTCTTGGTTTGGTTGATTAGCATTGTAGGAATTATCGTGACCTGTGGAATGGGTTTATTGACGATCTCCGATCCAGTACAACTAGGACTAATTGGTGCGACGACAGTCAATGTAACGACCTTTTTTGTGATTGTGACAAAATATCTTTTTCCTTCCAGTAAAGACAATTCCAGAGACAATTCGTGAATTGTCTTTACGTGAATTGTCTCCAAAGTCTGTCTCTTCAAATTTTAAAACCATCCCGCTTTTTCGTTGTTTGATAAAACGACTACCTTTGCATTCATTTTATGGATCAGAATAAAAATAAAATAGATTATAAACTACTGGGAAGAATCTTGCGATTGGCGATGCCTTATCGTAAAATCTTTCTATTGGCTACTTCGCTTACCGTGGTATTGGCGCCTCTAGCCGTTTTACGACCGTATCTGATTCAGCGAATGGTAGATGATTATATTTTTAAGTATGATTTGAGTGGCTTGGGAATGATGGCCATTATCTTTTGTTGTGTGTTACTGGTAGAAGTAGGAATGAATTATCTTTTTATTTACTCCAGTAACTGGCTAGGACAGTCGGTGATTCGAGATCTACGAATTCGCGTCTTTAAGCATATTACCAATCTCCGCCTCAACTTTTTTGATAAAACACCGATCGGAACGATTACCACTCGAACTATTAATGATATAGAAACCATCAATACGGTTTTTTCACAAGGAGCCATTACCATTATTGCCGATATGTTTACGCTCGTGGCAGTTTTGGCAGTGATGCTTTATACCAGTTGGAAACTCACGCTTGTTTGTATCACCGTTGTTCCCTTTTTAATTTTAGCAAGTTATATTTTTAAAGAAAAAGTAAAAGCGAGTTATCAACGAGTAAGAACCAAGATTTCAGAGATGAATGCCTTTTTGCAGGAACGGATTACGGGAATGAGGATTGTTCAAATTTTTAATGCAGAGGCGGATGAAATGCAAAAATTTAAAGAAATTAATCAAGCTTATACCGGAGCTAACTTAAATGCAATTTTGTACTACGCCGTATTTTTTCCGGTGGTAGAAATTATTTCTGCTGCAGCTTTAGGCTTACTGGTTTGGTGGGGCGCAAGAGGAGTGATTAGTGGAGATATTTCTTTGGGCGTACTGATCGCTTTTCCAATTTACCTTTCCATGCTTTTTCGACCGATTCGAATGTTGGCGGATAAATTTAATACCCTACAAATGGGAATGGTCGCGGCAGAACGGGTATTTAACTTACTTGATACAGACCAAGTAATCGAAGATAAAGGAACCAACAAGGTGGAGAAACTAAATGGTCGTATTGAGTTTAAAGACGTATCATTTGCTTATCTGGCAGAAGACTATGTCCTTAAAAATTTAAGCTTTACTATCGAAGCAGGACAAACCCTCGCTATCGTTGGAAGTACTGGTTCAGGAAAATCTACCATCATCAATATCCTTAGTCGTTTCTACGAAACACAAAAAGGAACCATTGAAATCGATGGGATCAACATCCGAGATTATGAACTACAAGCGTTGCGTAATCGACTTGCGGTAGTATTGCAAGATGTTTTTCTTTTCACAGGAACAGTGTACGATAATATTACTTTGCGCGACGAACGAATCACCAAAGAGCAAGTCTTAGAGGCTGCAAAATTAATTGGAGCACATGAGTTCATCGAGAAACTTCCAGGCGGTTATAATTATGATGTGATGGAGCGGGGTAGTACGTTATCGATGGGACAACGTCAACTAATTTCTTTTGTCCGAGCGCTCGTCTTTAATCCTGATATTCTTATTTTGGATGAGGCGACTTCTTCTATTGATTCAGAGACCGAATCGGTTATCCAATACGCGATTGAAAAGCTTATCGCCAAGCGAACATCGATCATCATTGCTCACCGACTTTCAACTATTCGGCACGCCGATAATATTCTTGTACTTGATAAAGGCCGTATTCTTGAGTATGGTTCACACGAAACTTTACTCAAAATCGATGGTGGACATTATCGAGAATTATATGAAATGCAGTTCTTGCAAGTAGAGCAATAAAACCGAAGAAAACACCTCATTTGTCCTCAAAAACCATCTACTGGTCTAATCGTTCTTGCTTTCTGAGAACAATTGCTTAAATTTATAGTTATCTTAGATATACAGTCTGATGAAATTTTAATATTTAAGAAGCTATTTTTTTGTTGAAATCCTTGCGCTTTAAAGTAGATTCAACAAATCAACGATTCAACATAAAATCATGACACAAAAAAGAATTGATATAAACCCCTTTAATGCAATCGGAGCCATCTTGGTTGCCATCTTGGTATTCTGGGGATTATCTATGGTGTTCTCATTTGTTTTTACAGCTTTAGCATATTTAGCTCCCGTTTTGCTGATTGGTGCAGCGATCATTGACTACACAGTAATCACTGATTTTGTGAAGTGGGTTTTTAAAATGCTTAAAGAGAATCCATTGATGGGAATTGCGGCGATTGTGTTGACCGTTTTTGGTTTTCCAATTATCTCAGGGTTTTTATTTGGAAAGGCTTACTTACGAAAAAAAGTCCGAAAAATAGCTTCTCAATATGATGTTGAAACTAAAGGAGAAATCGTTGATTATGAAGAAGTCGAAGATATCGAAGAAGACTTTGAAAGACTAGAATTACCACCTAAACGTAAGGCAGAACCTGTTCGCCAAAAAAGAGTCGAAGAAAACTCAAGCGACGATTACGAACAATTGTTCGATTAATTTTTTAATAAAAATATGACTTGGCTGCTTCCTATTCCGGTAATTCTAACGGTCTATTATGTCTATTTAATTCGTCGTTATCTCCGGTTTTGGAAGCAAATTCCTCAATGGGAAATACCCGCTTCTTTTCAACCAAAAACCAAAGTCACGATTATCATTCCTGCTCGCAACGAAGCAGAAAATATAGCTGCCTGTCTTAATTCTGTTTGTCAACAAAATTTTCCTATAGAACAATACGAAGTACTATTAGTAGACGATCATTCTACGGATGAGACCAATGCCATTGCTGCTGGACTTAAATATTCGAATCTGAAAATCATCACACTCGCCGATCACGTCGATAAAAATAAAATCCAATCTTTTAAAAAAATGGGAATTGCTACGGCAATTGAACAAGCAACTGGAACGCTCATTGTTACTACCGATGCAGACTGTATTGTTGGTCGGGATTGGTTGAATTTTTTGATTTCTTTTTATGAAGTAAAAGGGCATAAATTTATTGCAGCGCCTGTTAATTTTTATAAAGAAAAAAATCTGTTGGAAAAATTTCAGTCCCTTGATTTTCAAGGAATGATGGGAATTACAGGAGCAGGTATTGAAGGCGATTTTATGCGGATGTGTAATGGTGCGAACCTTGCTTATGAGAAATCTGCTTATCTTGCGGTTGATGGTTTTGTAGGAATTGATGAGCTGGCTTCAGGAGATGATATGTTGTTGATGCAAAAAATAATTCGTGCGTTTCCGGGAAGTGTCGGTTACCTGAAAAATCCAGCTGCTAGCACCTTTACGAAAGCACAACCGGACCTGAGTAGTTTTGTCAGTCAACGAGTACGTTGGGCTTCTAAGTCGGCGGCTTATCCGGAATGGCAGGTCACGTTTATGTTAGCAATGACCTTCTTTTTTTGTTGGAGTATTATCTTAAGCTTTTTGTTGATCCCTTTCTATGGAAAAATAATGTTCTTTGTTTTTCTAATTCAACTTTTAATAAAATCTATGGTGGACTATCAACTGTTGAGTATGATGACACATTTTTTTAATCGAAATGATTTATTAAAAACATTCTGGTCTTCACAAATTTTACACATCCTCTACGTCGCAGGTATCGGTCTATTAGCCAATTTAAAAAAAGAATATAACTGGAAGGGAAGGGTAGTGCGGTAGGTACTAAATTATAGGATATTAAAATAATCTAAAAAATATTTTCTTCTCATTATAAAATTTCCAAGAGCAAATTCAAGTTCAAAACCAAACACTTTTATCGTGTTTCCGTGATTAGGAAATTTTCTGCGTTATCGTTTTGTACTAAGTTTCTACCATGAAAAAAATACCGAAGCCCAAGGACTCCGGTATTTAGTAAATACAATTTTTATCTATAATAAGTATCCAAAAGAAGAATGGATTTTTGCATCAAGACAAAGTGCTAAAGCAACGCAGTCATGATCAAAAAGACAACTTCTTAAACGTCTACGTTTGCGTATTTAGCGTTAGCTTCAATAAAAGCTCTACGAGGTGGAACTTCATCTCCCATCAACATAGAGAACACTCTATCGGCTTCTACGGCATCTTCGATAGTTACTTGGCGAAGCGTTCTTGCAGTAGGATCCATCGTTGTTTCCCATAACTGTTCTGCATTCATCTCACCTAGACCTTTATATCGCTGAATCTTGATGTTTGAATTTTCTTCTGTTAAGCTACCACCATAAGCAGTAATTGCTGCAGCTCGTTCTTCTTCATCCCAACAGTATCGGAATTGTTTTCCTTTTTTTACCATGTAAAGTGGCGGTGCAGCGATATACAAGTATCCTTGCTCAATCAGCACTTTCATATAACGGAAGAAGAAAGTTAAAATTAAAGTTACAATGTGGCTACCATCAATATCGGCATCACACATGATGACTATCTTGTGGTAACGTAGCTTTTCGATATTCAATACCTTTCCTTCATTTTCTTTATCTTCGATGCTTACTCCCAAGGCCGTAAACATGTTCTTGATTTCCTCATTTTCATAGATTCTATATTCCATGGCTTTTTCTACGTTAAGAATTTTACCTCTCAATGGTAGAATAGCTTGGAACATTCTATCTCGTCCTTGCTTGGCAGTACCACCTGCCGAATCTCCCTCAACAAGAAAAATTTCAGAAGCATTAGGGTCTTTAGAAGAACAATCTGATAGCTTACCTGGAAGTCCACTTCCTGTGAGTACGTTTTTACGTTGTACCATATCTCGTGCCTTACGAGCTGCATGTCGAGCGGTAGCGGCTAAGATTACCTTTTCGATAATTCGTTTAGCTTGCTTAGGATTTTCTTCTAGATAGTGACCAATGATTTCACCAACTGCCCGAGAAACAATCCCGGTTACTTCTGAGTTGCCAAGTTCACCTTTCGTTTGTCCTTTAAACTGTGGCTCCGGTACTTTTACAGAAATAACAGCGGTTAATCCTTCTCGGAAATCTTCTCCAGAAATAGCGAATTTTAGCTTTTTGAATAAACCGTTATCGTCTCCGTATTTTTTAAACTCCCGATTCACTGCTCGACGGAACCCCGCAACGTGCGTACCTCCTTCTCGCGTGTTGATATTGTTTACGTAAGAATGGATATTTTCAGAGAAGGTTGTGTTGTATTGAATTGCTACCTCTACTTCAACATTCTCTTCTCGTCCCGTTACGTGGATAGGTTTTTCAATCAATTTAGTTTTACCTTCGTCTAGGTAAGCCACAAATTCTGCAAGTCCACCTTCAGACATAAACTCTTCGCGACGGAATTCTCCTTTTTCGTCTTTTTGACGCTCATCGATCAAGACGAGGTGTAAGCCTTTGTTTAGGAAAGCAAGTTCACGAATACGAGTAGCAAGTGTTTCGTACTTATATTCTAAGGTTTCAAAAATGGTAGCATCTGGTTTAAACGTGATTGTAGTCCCATTTTCAGAGGAACTACCAAACTCTTTTACTTCCGTAGTTGGTTTCCCTTCAGAGTACTCTTGGGTAAAAATCTTGCCTTCTCGGTGTACCTCTGCTTTTAGGTAACCGGATAGTGCATTTACACAAGAAACACCCACACCGTGGAGACCACCGGATACTTTGTAAGTATCTTTATCAAATTTTCCACCTGCGTGAAGAACCGTCATTACTACCTCTAGTGCAGATTTTTGCAACTTTTTATGCATTCCAGTAGGAATACCTCGTCCATTGTCTTTTACAGAAATAGAGTTGTCCGGATGGACAATGGTAGTGATCAGGGAAGCATGTCCTGCTAAGTGTTCATCGATGGAGTTATCAATAACCTCCCATACTAAATGGTGGAGACCTTTTGTATCGGTACTACCGATGTACATTCCGGGTCTTTTTCGTACTGCTTCCAAGCCTTCAAGTGCCTGGATATTATTGGCACCGTAGTCGCTTTTTCCAGCTTCTGGAGCGCCTTTTTTATTATTTTCTTCCATCTCGTAAAAATACGCATTTTATTCGGTTTTAAGAGGTGTTTTAAGCGATAAAATTGCCGAAAATAGTCTCAAAAAACAGTAATAAGAATATGTCGTTTTTTCTATATGTTTTCTGTGTAAATATTCGCCTATTTTATATTGAAAAATGACTTGTTTTTTCAGTTTTTCAAAATGAACTTAACTACGCACCAAGTTCTCCTTGGAAAAGCCAAAAAATAAGCGAAATTTGTTCTCAATTAAGCTTTTTTACCACAAGTTAACTTATGGAAATAATTGTAGAAAATCTGAATGGACTACCAGCTGCTGCTAAACAAATAGCAGCATACGCAGCAGATCGTAAAATTTGGCTGTTTTCTGGTGAAATTGGCGCTGGAAAGACGACCTTAATTCAACGAATTTGCCAATATCATGGAGTGACAGAAAAAGTGACCAGTCCAACCTATTCCTTAATTAATCAGTATGAGTCAGATCAAGGAATCATCTACCATTTAGACCTTTATCGACTAAATACAATGGATGAAGCAATGGATATTGGGATTGAGGACATTTTATATAGTGACTCGTTCTGCCTAATAGAGTGGCCTGACCTGATTGAGCCTTTATTGTCTTTAGAAGAGGTTCTGAAAATAAAAGTTGGAATCGTTGAAGATTCAAAGCGGAAAATTATACTTTTGTAGAGATTGCATGAGCGATTTATCAAATACTCTCAAATTTAATACTGCATGAGTGACGAAAAGAAGAAGCGGATACCCATTCCTAAGATTTTCACAGAAGGAGGCCTCCAGACTCAAACGGAAATGCTTCAAGTTAAGCGAAAGTCAAATTCTATGTTTATTGGTATCCCTAAGGAAACCACTTTGCAGGAAAGACGGGTAGCATTAGTTCCATCAGCAGTAGCTACACTGGTCAATCATGGCCACCGAGTAGTCATTGAATCTGAAGCTGGACTCAAAGCCAATTATTCCGATCATCGTTATTCCGAAGCAGGCGCCGATATCGCTTACAGCAAAGAGCAAGTCTATAAGTCGGATATTATCATTAAAATCGCACCGCCTACCCTGGAAGAAATAGATTATTTACGACCTAATCAGATCTTATTTTCTCCGCTTCATTTACCTATTATTACACGGGATTATATTGAGAAATTACGTTCTAAGCGCGTGATTGCCATGGCGATGGAATACATCAAGGACGAAAATAATTCCTTCCCTGTCGTAAGAATTATGAGCGAATTAGCAGGGATGAGCATTATGTTAACAGCTGCCGAATTGATGACGAATTCTAATGGTGGAAAAGGTGTATTGCTTGGTGGTGTTTCTGGAGTACCTTGTGCTAAGGTAGTGATTCTTGGAGCTGGAGTAGTAGCAGAATTTGCAACGCGGGTAGCAATAGGACTGGGTGCTGAAGTTCGAATATTTGATGACAATATATCTAAATTGATGCGCCTTCAAAGTCAAGTGGGCCGCCAACTTAATACTTCGTCCTTGAACCCCATGCAAATGGAAAAAGAACTGTTAACTGCAGATGTTGCCATCGGTGCGATGCATTCACCTTCCGGACGAACGCCGATTATCGTCAGCGAAGAGATCGTTGCAAAAATGAAAAGAGGCGCAGTGATAGTTGACGTAAGCATTGATCAAGGCGGTTGTTTTGCCACTTCTGAAGTTACAAATCACGATAGACCTACTTTTGTGAAACACGATGTAATCCACTATTGTGTACCAAACATTCCATCTAAGGTAGCACGTACAGCTTCTATCGCTGTGAGTAATATTTTAGTATCTATCTTGTTAAGAGCAGGTGCTTCTGGAAATATAGAAAGACTCATCCAACGTGATATGGGTTTACGACACGGTGTCTACATTTATAAAGGAACCCTGACAAATCATTACTTGAGCGAACGCTTTGGTATCAAATACACAGATTTAGATTTATTGATTGCTAGTAACTTAGGATAAGATAGAGGGTCAACCTTTGAGGCATCATACTTTAGAATAATTCTTTCAAAGGAATTATTGATCCGCCTTTTTCGATCCTTTTTGAAAAATTTGCTCCGCTATGTCAAAAAAGAAAAAACTCAACTTTCATCAGGTTATTGAGCAAGAAGATGAGCATCTGAGAGCCAGAAGAAAATATAGAAACGGCACGTCCGAGGCAGACGAACTCGACGATACTCGTTTTGGAATCGCCATGTCTGGTGGAGGGATTCGATCTGCCACTATTAACCTAGGTATCCTTAAAACACTAAACAAATTCGGTATCTTAAAAAAAGCAGATTACCTCTCTACTGTTTCTGGAGGTGGGTATACAGGAGCATATGTTCAATCTTTGTTAAAGAAAAAATCCTCGGAAATAAAAGATCAGCCAGAAGAAGCTTACGAAAAATTATTTCATCAAGATCATATTAATTATCTCCGCGATCGAGGAGAATACATGATGCCCGGAGTGGGAAAAGGAAAGGTTTGGAACACCTTTATTCTTGTAATTGGCTATTTAGTAAGTACACTGATGAGCTGGGTAAGCCCGTTGATTTTTATTTTTTTATTTCTAACTTTATTATCAGGAATCGGAAAGGTCCGAGGGTTGGTAGATGATTATAATTTACAAACGGAAGTTTATAATTTTATTGATAAATGGAATTTAGTAGAATTTGGAATTGGATTGTTTTTCTTAATCTATGTGGTTCACTTTATTTATAATTTAAGATTAAAATATGATCTAGGAATTTCTCGAAAATTTAACCAAGCTGAAGCGATTTTAGCACTATTAACCCTTATTGCTGGTGGACTTTTAATTTTATTAGAAATTGGTTCTTCCAATATAGAATTCTATGAAGAAATACGAACCGCGTTAGGGATTGGAAAAGTTGGAATCATCTTCTTTCATATTTTAGCAGCACTCCTTGCCATTGCATTGGGATATTTTGCAAATCCGAATGCTATTAGCTTTCATCGATTTTATCGAAATCAACTAGCCGATGCATACTTACATTTTGGTGAAAACTATAAAAACGTAGAACTATCCAACTTGATTAAACAAAACAATACATCGCCTGAAAACTTAGTTGCTCCCTACCCTTTAATTAATACTTGTTTGAATTTACAGCTATTGGGTGGTGGTGACGATAACTTTAAAGGAGCCAAAGCCAGTGATTATTTTCTCTTATCTCCTTTTTATTTTGGTTCTAAAATTACTGGATATGTGGACACGGACACGTTTAAAGATTACCAAGAATTGACCTTGCCCGCCGCCACCACGATCTCTGCTGCTGCAGTGAATCCTGGAATGGGAACTTACTCTAATAAATTGCTTAGTGTCTTGATGACCACATTTAATGTCCGCCTAGGATTCTGGATATCTAACCCACTCAAGCGAAACGAATCGGAACGCGTATGGTGGCCTTGGTATTTTTTCAAAGAATTATTTTCTAAAATCGGTACCTCTAATCGTAAGCTCAATATTTCTGATGGAGGACACATTGAAAATTTAGGTGTCTACGAATTGCTACGCCGACGTTGTCGTTTGATTCTATCGGTAGATGCAGGAGCAGATCCGTTATATAGTTTTGCGGATTTAGAAATTTTAACAGTACGAGCGCGAAACGAACTTGGACTTTCTATCGAATTTCGGGAAGGTCATATTCCGGAAGATGTTATTCGACCAAAGCCTTCTTATGGGTATTCTCTTGAACGTTTTGCAATTGCAGATGTCTATCATCTATGGGATGAAATCTTGGCAGTAGATGCGAACGAAAATCCTGTAAAAGATGAAAATTATCGTTCTTTTGAAGTTTTGGTAAATTATCCAGATCTAAAAGATGCTATCAAATTATTAGATTATAACGGTAAAGTATTGGTCCGAATTATATTTCGGGTAATCAACGAATTTAAAGAGGTTAACGAACTAAGGAATCAATTAGATGGACTAGATGCGAGCAATACCGAAGTTGTAGTTGCTTTGCTAAATACCATGATCTTCTGTCGTGGAGATAAAGAACATAATCGAACAAAAGGAATTAGAGAAGTTCTAAAGCACGCAATCGAAAACGAGCCAGAAAGAATGAAGCCAATCCTCAAAGAAGCTGGATTGCTCAGTAGAAGATTTAAAGATAATATTCGTCTACCAAAACGGATTATCAAACACTTAATCAAAGATAGATTGGATGCTGGTATTGGAGATATAGAACAAGTGATTCTAAAAAGAATGACACAGCCAGAAATTAAGAATGCCTACAAAGTAATGGAGACCTTCTTGAAATTACTTTCTCAAATTGAAGTTGGGGTAGATCAAAAAATAGTGAATGCTTATTTATTGCGAAAAGTAGAGGATGAGTTTTTTATTAAAATGATGGAACAGCGTGGAATGCCTGATAAAGAGCTCCGTACTATTTTAGTGGAAGAACCAGACGACAATACACTCAAAGATTTTCTAATTAAAAAGAATATCGAAAAAGATATTTTAGATAAAATATTTGACCAACGAGACGAATTACGAACCAATGTACGAAAATTGAGTGTCGGAGAAACTTTGTCTGCAGAAGATAATTCAGCTTTTAAAATCAACGAGTTTGAACCACTCTTGCCCGTCTTACTAAAATTCAATGAACTGTTGAATGATGAAGACCTCGACCCAGAAGCGTTGATTGCTCAATTAGAAGATGCTTTAGAAACGGTCAACCTTTCTCCTAGACTGGCGGCTCGAATGCTCAGTTTACAAAAGCAACAAAAACCAAAAGTCGTAGAAGTAATGCAAAGAGTTTCTCAACGAATTGAGGAGCAAGTCCGAAATGATATCAAAGCAAGTACCTTGGTATATATCAAATCAAGTGTCAAGGCTCCTAAAGGAAAAATCGTTACAGATGACGAGACGATGTATGGAGCATATAAATACAAAATCTATCACCCTTCTTTTCCACATGAATCTACGGCTGATCAATTTTTCGATCCAGTGCAATGGGAAGCATATTATATGTTAGGGCAGTATCTTGGCGCAGAAGTCCTTGATGTAAAAGGACTAGATGAATATTTTAATAACAGAAAAACAGCACCTGATTTCTCGATCAAAGATTTACTATATCGATTTGATCATGATCAAAATGTAAAAGATATTTTCCTCTATCGTAGCAATGTGACGATGCCTGCTACGCCTATTGAAATGGATGAAAAGCCAAGCGTAGAATCAGAAAAAGAAACTACTGCTAGATTAATTATTTCATCTAATGACCCAGAAGAGGAATTACTCAACGAAGTCAATCAGCCTAATATGAAAAAGAAAGTGGTAGCTGGTAAAAATATTGATTATACAATCTAAATAAACCAAGGATTGGATGCTTCTTGTTGCTCGCTATTTGCTTCTTGCGCGCTTCTATAGCGATTGAGGGAAACAAGTAGCCAGCAGCAAAAAGTAAGTAGCATTTTTTAACACACTTTTCTTATTCAATAAATAGGATATTAATTAAACGTCAGCTCTTGATTCGCATTCTTAAATTTTTATTAATGAAAAAAATAATTTACGGTTTATTACTGATCGCTTTCTTTTTAATGCCGTCTTGCCAGCCGAAAGAAAAAAATATGGAACAAGCAAAGTCAAATAATAAGCACTTAGCATTTATCGGAACCTATACCCAAAAGAAAGCCCATGTAGATGGTCGTGGAATGGGCGTTGGTGTTTTTACAACCGATGATGATTTTAAAAATTGGGAACTAAAAAATAATTTTTCTGATATCGCCAATCCTTCCTTTATTTGTCATTCTCCTAACCATAAAATTGTTTATGCCGTCGGTGAAAGCGAAAATAAAAGTGTCATAAAAGTATTGACCTATAATTCTCAAGATTTTAATTTTAAAGAAATTCAATCCGTTCCTTCTTTGGGAAATAATCCTTGCTTTGTAAGCACAGACAGAGAAGGAAAATTTTTATGGGTCGCCAATTATAGTGGAGGTAATATCGTAGAATATAAAATTAATAAAGACGGAACCTTGTCAGATGGGAGTGCTTTTCAATATGAAGGAACAGGACCCAACCGTAAACGACAAGAAGGACCTCATGCACATTATGTTCATCAACATCCAACTCGCTCGGAAGTATATTCCGTAGACTTGGGAGCAGATAAGGTCTATCGTTATCAGATGACGGATACGGGTTTGCAGCTAAATGATAGTCTTTCCGTGACGCCCGGGGCTGGCTGTCGACATCTGACCTGGCATCCGAAAGGAGACCATTTGTATATTATTAATGAATTGAATGGCACGATAGAATTATGGGCGTGGTACGGAGATGTTAAAGAACGTCAGCAAATTATTAGTTTACCGATGGAAGGAAAAGAAGGATACCCTGGAAGCGCCGCCATCCAAATTAGCAAGGATGGTCAATATCTCTATGCCAGTTTGCGCGGTGTATTTAATGAAATAGTAGTTTTGAAAAATGATCCAAAAACCTTTAAAATGGACATTATTCAACGAGTAGATGCTGGAGGATCGGCACCTCGATTTATGGATTTTACACCGGATCAAAAAATATTGACTGTTGCATTGCAGGATGATGATGCTATTCTACTTTTTGAAAGAGATCAAAAAACTGGAAAGTTAAATCCTGAACCACAAAAAATAGTGGCGAAATCTCCGGTTTGTGTAGTTTATAAATAGTGATTCCAGCGCTAGAACTTATTTTTTCAAAAAACGTAGAGATTCTTGTCTTTTGAATTGATTTTAGAGGCTAGTTTCACTAAAATGCCACTATTTTCCTTAATTTTACTATCCGAAAGGCTTGTAACCCATCAATATATAGATGGTGACCCAATTTTTTAATTAGATATTCTACTATTAAGCTGAGTTTTTTGTGAGAAACAGTGCACTAATTTTACTATTCTTTTCTATCTTTCTAGTCACTGGAGCTAGCGGACAGTCTCATTCTGCGCCTAAGCCTAAAAAAGAAAAACTAATATTAGAGTTTTCCACTCCTGGAGGATTATACGAGTCTAGTCAGATAATAGAGCTGCGCTGCCCAGGTGCTAAGATCTATTATACATTAGATGGTTCTACGCCAGATGGATATAGTCAGCGATACAAAAAACCAATACGAGTTAACAAAACCACCGTTGTACGAGCGATTGCCTATAAAGAAAAGCTCAAGACTAAGGCCATTGGCCATACTTATCTTATTGATGAACCAGCTTCTACCTTGCCGATTGTTTCGGTGGCTATCACTCCTTCTATTCTTTTTGATGCAGAAACAGGACTCTATATGCAAGGTCCAGATGCAGTAGATTCTTTGTGGACAAAGGATGGAGCAAATTTTTGGAGTAAGCGAGAGGTAAAAGTAAATACCGAGATCTTTGAGACAGATGGTAAAACGGAGTTTCGAAGCGTTACTGGTTTCCGATTATTTGGAGGAATGAGTCGATTGTTTCCACAAAAATCCATCACACTCATTACGCGAGATAAGTATGGAAAAAAACATTTCAAGCACCGTATCTTTGGAAAAGATGGTTTCAAAAAATATAAATTCCTCGTATTGAGAAACTCCGGTAGTGACTGGGGGAAATCACATTTTCGAGATGGACTGATGACTGGACTACTCGATGATTGGGATATTGAAAAACAAAACTTCAGACCTGCTCACGTTTACCTTAATGGAAAGTATTGGGGAATTTATAATATTCGTGAAAAAGTGAATCGATACTTTATTCAGTCACATGCAGAGGTAGACAAAGACAGTGTAGATTTAATTGAACATCGTCGAACCACCAAACGAGGAAGTCGTCAGCACTACCTAAACATGGTACGTTTTATAGAAAAAAGCGACTTGAGTGATCCGGTTAGTTATCGTTATTTACAGACTCAAATGGATGTAGATAATTTTATGGATTATCAAATTGCTCAGATCTATTTTGATAATCGAGATGCGGGAGGTAATATCAAATTTTGGCGACCGCAAACAGAGAGCGGACGTTGGCGTTGGATATTATATGATACAGACTGGGGATTTGGATTGCATAATAAGAAAGCATACAAAAACAATAGCTTAGAATTTTATACAGAAGCAAACGGCCCCGCTTGGCCTAATCCGCCTTGGAGTACCTTGATTTTGCGAAAGTTATTAGAAAATCCTGATTTTGAAAAAGAATTTGTTCGACGGTTTACCGATCGATTAAATACTTCTTTTACGCCAGCACGAGTAATGGCAAAAATCGATGAGATTTATAATACGATAGAACCAGAAATGGGTCGGCATATGGATCGTTGGAGACTAAGTGAGAAACGATGGAAAGAACATGTAGCTAGATTGCGTGACTTTGGTACTAAACGGGTAAAATACATGCGATACCATCTTTCTGAATTTTTTGAAACGGGAGAACTGGTCTCTGTCTCTATTTTAACCAATAATGGAGGACAGGTTATTTTAAATAATAACGTTAATGTTCGGAAGGAGGATTTTACGGGACTATATTTTGAAAACACGCCGATTACGCTCAAAGCAATGCCAGACTTTGGATACCGTTTTTCCCACTGGGAAGGAATTACCAACGGAGCAAATGAGCATGCAGTAGAGGTGGACCTGAAAGGAAAAGATATCCATAAAATCTCAGCAGTCTTTGAAAAGTATGTCCACCCATTAGCAGGCCAAATTATGATTAATGAAATTAGTTGTAATAATAAAAAGACAGGCGATTGGGTAGAAGTATATAATGATTCGAGAGAAACAATCAACCTTAAAGATTGGTACTTTACAGATAAAAAAAGATATTTCAATAT
>CALGJS010000459.1 GCA_937927835.1 uncultured Saprospiraceae bacterium
AATAATTATATAACCTCTGCTTTAGGGCATCCCAATGATAGCTCATTCAGTTATGTTTCTATTCATAATATCCAAATTAATGGTACCGAAAACTGGACACAGTACTTAGGTCTTGATGCTGCATATCACTCATTCAAAATACTCGCTACTCAAGACGAAGGTGTTTTATTGCTTGTTTATCGTTACAATGAAGCGGACAATATGAAAGACGAAGGCGACATGTACTTCATCAAACTAGACAAAGAAGGCAACGTCGATTTTCCCGTCCATACCGAAGACGAGGAACCACCTTTTATTGTCCAGCAATTTTTAGTCTATCCCAATCCTGCGCAGGATATATTGCGTTATACTTTTAGTGGAAATAATATTAGCGCACCAATGGTAAAAATATTTGATAGTGCTGGTAGATTATTGTTGACCGACGAAATTAATGATAAGGAAACGGATATTAGCGAACTGGTTCCGGGCTATTATTTTTATGAAATATTAAATAAGGGTAAACGAGTTCAGACGGGGAAGTTGGTCAAGGAGTAGATCATATTTTCAAAACATCATCCACCCCACATTTCTCTGAATTTCCAATTCCCAAAATAAAACCACCACCACCGGCACCACAGAGTTTTAATTTATAATCACTTCCTGCCAAGCCATCTAACCAAACTTGACGAAAGGCTTCAGGAATCATTTCTTGAAAATATTTATACTGAAAAAAACTGATCTCATGCCATTGCTCAAAAAGGCCGTCTCGATCCTGATTTAGAAAAGCTTCAATAGCTCCATCTACCGCCGGGATTAACTCTGCATCACAGCGATTTCGATAATTAGGGTCTTTAGATTTTTCTAAAAAAATCTGCACCAATGGTGCCGTTTTGCGCGAAACTTGGGTATCAATTAAGAAAAATTGACCTCGATAGTCTGGTATATTTTTTACCACTTCCAACTGATCTTTACCACGTAATAAAATAGATTGATTAAGATAACAAATCAGCGGATCAATTCCCGAACTAGCGCCATGAAAAAAGCCTTCAATCAATCCCAACTCTTTTTTTAATTGAGGTAACTCCTCTGCTTTTTTAGTAACATACCGATCATAAATACCTGCCGTTAATGCGCCCGAACTACCCGCTCCGTATCCAAAAGGAATATCAGACGTAAAATGCCAACCTACTGCCACCTCTTTTCTAAAACGAACCAAATCTAATTCAAAAGGAAACGTATTCTCTTCCAAATAATCAGCAATTTTCAACAAGACACCCGGGGCTGGATCTACTCCTTTTTGAGACCAATAACCGCTAAACATTTCCAATGGCAAGGCCAATCCTTGCGATCCTCGCAGAATGGTATATTCTCCCAACAATAATAATTTTCCATGGTAGTGGCGCAAAGTCTGTCTAAATTTTAAAAACATCAAAAATAGCTTATCCTATAACAAGATACTGGTCTTCCGTACAATGGTACAAATTTTGATTTACCCTTTCAGATAACTTCTCTAACAAACATACAAAATAAGATGGATTTTCCTATACTTCGCTACCTCACCTTTATTGGTTTGACCGCATTATTTGTGACATCCTGTACACCGGATGAATCACCGAATACGACTGCTTCTCCGATTGATTTAGAACTGGAAGCCGCATTAAGAGACGTCTCTGACGGTGTAGGGAAAGCGCATTTTAAGTTACCTAACAGCAATGATTTGAGTGCTATTCCACAAGATCCAAAGAATCCACTCAGTCCAGTAAAGATTGAGCTTGGAAGAAGACTCTTCCACGAAACAGGAATTGGTACGGCTGGTAAAATTGACGGAACAGCGGGTACTTTTTCTTGTGCTTCTTGTCACTTTGCGGGTGCTGGGTTTCAGGCAGGTCGTTTTCAAGGTGTTGGGGAAGGAGGAATGGGTTTTGGATTAAATGGAGAAGGACGAGTGGTTAACACGCTTTTCCCTATGGATTCTATCGATGTACAACCTTTGCGATCTCCATCTACTCTTAATACGGCCTATCAAGAAGCAATGTTGTGGAATGGACAATTTGGCGCTACTGGTATCAATGCCGGAACGGAAGATAACTGGCCAGCAGGCACACCGATTGCTACCAACAACTTAGGTTACGAAGGGATAGAAGTTCAAGCCATTGCAGGATTAAAGGTTCACCGTCTAGAGACAGAAAATAATTTATGTGAACAAATGTATGGTCATTTGTTCAAAGCAGCTTTTCCTGATTTTCCAGAAGATCAACAAATCAGTCAGGAAACAGCTGGTCTGGCTATTGCCGCTTACGAACGAACCATCATGTCCAATCAAGCACCTTTCCAACGTTGGTTACAAGGCAATAGCGATGCAATGAATGTGCAGCAAAAAAGAGGAGCGCTTGTTTTCTTTCAAGAGTCTAACTGTACCAGCTGTCACAATGGACCAGCACTGAATAGTATGAGTTTTCACGCTTATGGTATGAACGATTTGGATGCCAATGTAGAATCTATTTTTAATATCCCTGAAGCAGATGGCTCTCGTTTAGGAAGAGGTGGGTTTACTAAAAATGACGCAGATAATTATAAATTTAAAACACCACAGCTCTATAATTTGGCCAACTCGCCTTTTTATGGTCACGGTAGTACCTTCCGTTCTATTCGAGAAGTAGTGGAGTATAAGAATAATGGAGTAGCGGAAAACGAAAATGTTCCAGCCACTCAATTAGCCGCTGAGTTTACGCCTCAAAACCTGAGTGAAGACCAGATCGATGATTTAGTAGCCTTTCTGGAAAATGGCCTAAAAGATCCAGATTTGTTCCGTTATCAGCCTAGTAGTGTCGCG
>CALGJS010000460.1 GCA_937927835.1 uncultured Saprospiraceae bacterium
TCCGGCATTTTGTGGAATCGGTTGCCAAACAGATCGTTCTGCATTTCGAAAATCTCGGCGTGTCATTTGGATTCCCCAGGTTTGAATATCTGCATTTCGAAAACGCAATTGACTCAGCGGGATACGCGTCTCCACCGTCCAACCTTCTTCATCAATATTAGATTTGGTAAACCAGATAGGATTCCAGTTCTCATCCCAGTTGTTTCCATTATTAGAAATTAGCTCATCTCCCTTTACACCTGCTGCGGTGGTGGTAAACGAAAAGGCGGTTCGTAAATCATGGTAACTATCGATATTAATTTCGATCCAATCTCCTTCAAAGCCGTCCCGCCGCCCCATTCTTTTTTCGATCTTATCTGGTTCTTCATCAAAACAACGAAAAGCGATATAGAGATTCTTTGCATCATACAGGATCTTAAACGACGTCTTTAATTTCGGAGCAGGACCGTATTCTGGCTCTCTTAGGATAAAATCTCCACCCCACTCCACGGTTTCCCAAACGGCATCGTCAAGCTGTCCATCGATGCTCGGTGGTGTCACCCCGTCAATCATCTTGGTAGCATAATTCTTCTTTGGAATAACTTCCGTCGTGGTTTCTTGAGAGAAAAAATGAGTAGAATTAATCAGGAGTAACAGTAAAACTAGGAGGCGCATGGTTATCTTTAAGAGGGTGTTTAGAGCTTGTCCAAATTTTCTCAATTTCGCACAATCATGAAAATTTGGACAAGCTTTTAAATTGGTATTCTATTGTGTAAAACGCTTAAGAACTTATTTGGTTCCAAATAAGAGACAGGGATTTTTTTTGAAGGTTGCTTTTGGAAAGGGTAATGAATAGTGGGGTAATTAATAATGTGGTATGAATAATTAATAATGGGGTAATGAATAATTAATAGTGGGGTAATGAATAATTAATAATGGTTTAATGAATGATTAATAATGCCTGCGTACCGAATAAGGTATGGCACTTCTGCCGTGCCTGCCTCCCGGACAGGTAGATTTTTTTATGTTATCAATTTTGGTCAAAAACCCTTTAAAGAATTAAATGACGAGCGATTTATAAAACGGAATACTTTTATTGGTTGGGCGATCAATATGGTCATAATTTTGGGTGGACTTTATCTCGTTTTTATGGTAATGAATTCCTTCTAATTTTGAAAACCAAAATAAACCGTAAAAAGAAAACCATATTAGGGTAACTGATTAATAATTCGTCTTTTAGGAAATAACATGAACGAATTTGATTTTTCATCAAAACCCTAAACATGAAGAATTCTAAGGCTTTTATGTTTTTTCTCGTTTTTGGATTTACGGCCTGTAGTCCAAAATATTACACACCTGACACTCATAATGTTCCTTTAATTTCTCAAAAAGGGGAAACCAATATTTCGCTTGCTGGAGCGACCAACCGAGTGGAATTTCAAGCTTCTCAAGGCATCACCAAGAATATTGCTCTCAAAGCAAATGGAGGGATCTATGTGCCTGAAACTTTTAATGATGACAAGGAAGGTTCTGGAAAATTTATGGAAGTAGGAGCAGGATATTTTAAGAAGTTTGATGACTTCTGGATTTTTGAAACTTATGGTATTTTTGGAATTGGAATGCTAAAGAACAAATTCCCTTTTGAACAAAACCCTGACCTTGGTGCTACTGGACGTATAACAGCTAGCCTAACCAGAATAGGTATTCAACCAAATTTTGGATTTAAGAATGATATTTTTATGTTTGCGATCTCTTCCAGATTTGTCCATCTTTCTTATCAAAATATTGCAGGAGATTTAGTCTTTGACGGAGTAGATCAACTTAATTATTTGCGGAAAAACAATGCTCATTTTTTGATTGAACCAGCCGTAACTTTTGGAGCGGGAATTGATAATTTTGGACTACGGATTCAAACGGGTTTTAGTAGAAATTTGACTAATGAAAACTTTAGGCAGAAAAAATCTTTTACCGTTTTTATTTTTAATTATTCGTTTTAAAGTATGATCAATTTTATCTTATCTTTGACCCATTCCTACAAAATGAAAATTATTTCTTATGCATATCCGATACTTTTTTCTTTTTTTAATTTTAACTACTATCTCCTGTCGATCCACTTCTAAAAAACAGTCTCTGCCAACAGAGATAAGAACTGCCAAAGATTTAATTCTGCATTCGGTTGCTTACCATGATCCTAATGGTAACTGGACAAAATTCAAATCAAACATGGAAATAAAAACGGATCTATGGAAGAAGGAAGGAGGTATAGAAAAAAGCACTAGAACTTTATTTTTTGATCGCTCCCAAAGTATTTTTAAAATGCATTCTACCAGAAATGGGATTGAACTAAAAGGAGAAATCAATCAAGATACTTGCTATAATACAGCGCTAAACGAAATCCCAGCAGATCAAGTCGAAAAATTTAAATCTGTTTTAGGTTGTCAAGGGATCACATTTTATAAAGATTACTTCACCTATCTTTTTGGATTACCGATGAATCTTTTAGATGCCGATGCCATCATCGATAACACGATTCTTGAAAGAACTTATAATGGTGTGAAATATGATGTCGTAAAAGTAAATTACGAACCATTGGATAAGAAACGTCCTTGGTATTTTTATTTTAATAAAAAAAATCATGCTTTCGAATTATGTAAATTTACTTCGCGAGAAGACGAAAATAAAGGTGGAGAATATATTATTTACAATCATCAAAAAAACATCCAAGACATAAAATTAAGTAGTCAGATCGTTTGGCTTTATAATACCCCAAGCTTAGATACCTTGGCGGTGGAAGATTTGTTTTTTACAAAAAATTAATATAGGATATTTTTTATTTTAGAAACGAACTTTATACATAATCGAGTGTAATAAAATTGAATTAAATCAATTTACACCATGAAAAGTAAAGTTTCAATTCTAAATAAAATAATATTACTCCAAATAGGTATTGGATTATTTGCCAATTTATTAGGACTCTATTCAATCTATCCAATAAAATCGCTTGAGTATCACTACCAAGGCTTTGGTCTTATTTCCAATGGTTGTTTTAGTGCCTATCTGTATCAGTGGTTCGTAGAAGTTTCGTGGATGCTGGCTTTAATAAATACGATCATCTTGTTCATTGGAGTTTGTTGGCAAAGAAAAATTGATATTAAGCAACTCGTATTGCTGCTAATCCCAGCTGAAATATACTTTTTAGATATTGCTTTATGTGCGCTATAACATTCCTTTCATGAAAAATTAAATGATTAGTTAAAAGTACGTGTTCAAAATAATTAATAACCTATGACGGTCTCTTTTTTATTTATATCTTGCTGCTTTTTTCAATAACCTTTTAAAAAACAGCAATGACTCATTTTAAATCCCTACTCTATTTCTTTATTTTAGCAATTTCCTTATCTGCTTGTAGTCCAAAATATTACACACCAGATTCGCATAATATTCCTTTAATCTCTAGAAAGGGAGAGACCAACCTTGCTATTTCAGGAAGTACGGGCAGAGCAGAATTTCAAGTATCTCATGGGATCACCGATAAGATTGCGCTCAAAGCCAATGGTGGAGCCTATTTCCCAAGTGATTTTGGAAGGTTTGAAACTGGTAACACTGGATCAGGTAAATTTTTTGAGTTTGGTGCAGGCTATTTTAAACCACTAGAGAATAATTGGGTTTTCGAAACCTATGGTATTCTTGGAATGGGGAGCATGGAAGTTGACTTTTCTGATACCGACGTCTTTGATATTGATATTGATGCAGATGGAAAGCTTTCTGCCAAAATCCTAAGATTTGGTGTTCAACCGAATATTGGATACAAAACGGAAAATTTCGTTTTTGGTGCTGCAGCTAGATTTGTCCATCTTTCATTTAACGATATCGAAGGCGATTTAGTTTATTTACAAACCTCTCAAAAAGATTATTTACGAAGAAATAATGCTCATTTTTTGGCCGAGCCAGGCATCTTGATCGGAATGGCATTTGATAAATTTAGCATTAGAACACACGGTGGATTAAGTCTTAATATTACTGATTTCAAATTTCAACAATACAAAAGCTCTATCACCTTCATCGCTAATTTTTGCTTTTAAAATAGAAATGTGAATAAGGGGTTGGGAATAAATATACGAATCAAAGGAACATCATCCTCCCATTATTTATGGGATATTTTTGCTTCTTGCTCCTCGCTATTTGCTTCTTGCTTCCTTCTATCGTGATAGAAGAGAGCAAGAAGCATGCGGCATATTCCAAAGCCTTTTTTATTATTAAAAAAAATTTTACTATTGATTCGCATAAGTTATTTAAAAGCTCCAAAATTGTCACTAGTTCTCATCTTCTTTTTAAATTATTAAACAACTCTTAATTACTTGGTGATGGACTTTTTAAATTGCTGAGGTGTCATCATTTCCATTTTTTTAAATTGGCGATTAAAATAGCTGGTATTATTGAATCCCGATTTGTGGGCGATCTCTGAAATTTTAGCATTCTTTAATTCTTTGATCAACTTTTTTGAAAATTTTATTTTTTCAGAATTGATATAATCAATCGGAGAAATTCCTAGGGTATTTTTAAACTGTTTGTGAAAATGAGATGTACTCATATAAGCTTTTTTCGCTAAAGTTTCTACAGACAAATCTTTATTGGTCAGATTTTCTTTAATAAATTTGATGACCGTTCCGATTCTGGTATCGGTAAATATCTGATGTGGATCATTCAACAGCATCGACTTGGCCTTGGTCTGTAACAGGCGTACGATCAGTTCCTGAATCATCAAATCCAGCAGTACATCTTTCGATTTATTGTTTCTGACAAAAGTATAAGAAATTCTTTCAACCAGATGATTTACCGCCGAATTATTGATCAGGTGAGAAGCCGTTTCTTTTAAATTCCAATTGTTATTTTCCTGCTCAATTGCCACCTGATGGTTAAATTTTCCGACCACCTCATCAATCTTCGACGCATCAATTCCTAGGGCCAGACATTGGGTTGGACTCGAATCGGTAGCCAACGGAAAATCAATAATCATTTCTTTATCCGTGGGCATAACAACCGACTCTCCGGGAAAAAAATCAAAAGGTTGCATCCCTTCCAAGTGCATAATTTTCTTTCCCGTCAGCATACTAGCAATAACCGGAAAGGAAAAAGTCAGAGAAACCTGTTCAGCGACCTTATGCGTTTCATAAATATTTAATTCTGCGTACTCGGCGGCGTAAGTTGTTTTATTTTCTACCAGAGTGGTGAGTTTTCTCTGGTCGTGGTGCATATTTTTTAAAAAAGATTTCATATCTAAAATTAAACAATAAAATTCAAAAAAAGAACAAAATTTTGTAAAAAATGCTTTTCGCCTTTTTTCTAATAATAATAGATTTGTTCTACAAAATAATAGATATGTACAAGGTCAAATAAAATCTGAGTAGTAATTTTATTCCAACAAAACCTATAGAACCTTTTAACATTTAAAAACAGAAAGAATTATGAGTTACTCCAAGCCCCCCTTTAAAGAGAAGTATGGCAACTTCATCAACGGGAAATTTGTCGATCCCATCGGAGGACAATATTTTGAAAATACTTCCCCGATTGACAACAAATTAATTGCAAAATATCCAAGATCTCAAAAAGAGGATGTTGAAATGGCCGTGGATGCTGCCAACGCCGCAAAAGAATCCTGGGGAAACACACCAGCCGCCGAAAGAGCCGCATTATTAAATAAGGTAGCCGATATTATCGAAGCCAATCTGGAAGAATTTGCGCTTGTCGAAACCTGTGATAATGGAAAAGCCATCCGAGAGACCCTCAACGCTGATATTCCGCTATCGGTCGATCACTGGCGTTATTTTGCCGCCTGTATCCGCTCCGAAGAAGGCAGCGCTACCGAGCTGGACCAGCATACCTTGTCCATGAATATCAAAGAACCGCTGGGTGTTATCGGACAGATTATCCCGTGGAATTTTCCATTGCTGATGTTGTCCTGGAAGTTACCTCCGGCCCTCGCCACGGGTAACTGTGTGGTTTTAAAACCAGCCGAACAAACCCCATCGACCGCTACCCTGCTGATGGAAAAAATAGCTGACGTCTTTCCTCCCGGAGTAATCAATATCGTACATGGTTTCGGCCCCGAAGCCGGAAAACCGCTGGCATCCAGCTCAAAAGTAGACAAAGTAGCCTTTACTGGAGAAACCACCACGGGACAGTTAATCATGCAGTATGCCTCCAAAAATCTGAATCCGGTGACGATGGAACTCGGTGGAAAATCACCTAATATCTTTTTTAATTCGGTGATGGATGCTGACGATGCGTACCTGGACAAAGCCATTGAAGGTGCTGTACTTTTTGCTTTCAATCAGGGAGAAGTTTGTACCTGTCCTTCGCGACTTTTGGTGCAGGAAGATATTTACGATGCGTTTATGGAGCGGGTGATCGCCCGGACCAATGCCATTGTGCAGGACAACCCGTACGACGTCAATACGATGATCGGTGCCCAGGCTTCCAACGATCAGTACGAAAAAATTAAAGCTTATCTGAAGATCGGTAAAGACGAAGGAGCCAAGGTACTGGCTGGAGGAGCAGCCAAAGAACTGGATGGTGATCTGGCCAATGGATTTTATATCCAGCCAACCATTCTGGAAGGTCATAACAAGATGCGGATATTTCAGGAAGAAATTTTCGGACCGGTAGTTTGTGTCACCAAATTTAAGGACGAAGCCGAAGCCATCGAGATTGCCAATGATACGCTCTACGGTCTGGGTGCCGGTGTCTGGACCCGTGATGCACACCAGTTGTATCAGATTCCACGAGCCATCAAGGCTGGCCGGGTTTGGGTCAATTGTTATCACGCTTATCCGGCACACGCACCATTTGGTGGATACAAGAAATCTGGTTTTGGCCGAGAAAATCATGTCATGATGTTGAACCATTACCGACAGACCAAAAATATGCTGATCTCTTACGATAAAAATAAGCTGGGCTTCTTTTAGCCATGAACTTTTATATCCCAAATAAATAAACGATATGAGTCATCCCGAATTATTTGTTTGTATTTTTTTTGCCAGTTAGCCTGTTCGCTCGTTGGCCAGTTAGCTCTCTTTTTACGTAAAAAGAGGGCTAACTAGCTAAAAGCCAACTAGCTAACCAGCAGAAAAGGCATCTATTCAAGACAAACAATAAGGTTAAATGGTGATGGTCAAATTCGGGATGACTCCTATTTTTACCCATCAGAAAAATACATAACTTTACGATATGAAAAGAATAAAAATCACCGAAGCGGCGGCCAAAGTAGTGGCACAGTTACAGGAACAACATGGACCGCTTATTTTTCACCAAAGTGGTGGCTGCTGTGATGGTTCTGCGCCGATGATCATTCCCGAAGAAGACATGTATCTGGATGAAAGTGACGTGTTATTGGGCGAGGTAGCGGGTATTAATTTTTATATGAATATTGATCAATTTGAGTACTGGAAGCATACCCATCTGACAGTTGATATCACAGAGGGCCGGGGTGCCAGCTTTTCCCTGGAAATTCCGCTGGGACTAAGATTTCTGGTCCATTCCCGACTGCTGACGGAGGAAGAAAATACCGCACTAAATAAAAATCAAAACACCAATTCTTAAATAAAACAAAGATGACTTTTTAGCATCCGGTAAAAATTATTCTTGTTTTATAATTGGTCTTTAAGCCTAAACCATGGCCAAAGAAATAGAAAGAAAATATCTCCTCCAAAACAACGACTGGCAATCCAAAGCCGACGAAGGCCTCATCTTAAAACAAGGATACCTAAACACCGATCCTGAAAGAACCGTCAGAGTTCGACTAGCGGGTGATCAAGGTTTTCTAACTATCAAAAGTAAAAATATTGGCATTACTAGAAATGAATTTGAATACGAAATTCCCTACTCCGATACGCTGGAATTATTAAAATTATGTGCACCTCCTTTGATCGAAAAAACAAGATATAAAGTCCGACAAAACAATCTGACTTGGGAGATAGATATCTTCTCTGGAGAGAACGAAGGACTAGCCATCGCTGAAGTAGAATTAACAGATGAACATCAATCTATCACTCCTCCCGCTTGGCTGGGGAAAGAAGTTTCTGACGATCAACGATATTATAACTCGAATTTGGTGTTGCATCCTTTTAAGAGTTGGAAGAAATTGAATGGGAATTAGAATTAGAATTAGAAT
>CALGJS010000461.1 GCA_937927835.1 uncultured Saprospiraceae bacterium
TCTTCCCCTTGAACTTTCATTCTGATAAAGTAATGACCTGTGTCTAATTTTCTAACATCAATAGAAAGCGCATTTCGACCAGCAGGCAATAGTTCATCCATTCGTTTCCGACCAAGGACATCATATATTTCTAGTTCAATATCTTTATCATAATAATCATAAAACTCTACATGAACTTCGTCATCTGCTTGCGTAGGACGAACGGTAAATAAATCAGTAGACTGAATATTTACCACAATGACTTCACTGTATTCAAAGCTTCCGTCCGTATCTACTTGTTTGAGGCGATAATAATTATCTCCACGCAATGCTCTGGTATGCTTTAAGGTATAATACTGTGTTTCTGTAGTAGTTCCAGCTCCTGGTAAGGTACCGATGGCTTCAAAGTCACGAGCGTCAGCACTGTGTTCAACAATAAAATGATCGTTATTTTCTTCCGTTTCTGTTACCCATTCTAAAACAACATCTGCGTTGTCACGGAAACCACGGAAAGCGACTAATTCTACGGGTAAGATAACTTGTGTAGAAGGTCTGATGAAAATCGGTGAAGCACCAAGTGCAATGCTAGTAGTAGCTCGAAGTGTATCAATTTGGTTGGAACGAGAATAATCCCATTCAAAAGCCAGTACTTGATCATGCAGGAGACTTACAGGGAAGGTATATGGAATTTCTTCCACCCATTCACTACGATCATTAGTGGTTTCTGCCCAGAGTACATAAGTGTAAGCATCGACGAATGGATCTTTGAAAGCAGCACCTCTGACACCATCAGGTAGTGCTAAGACATTGGTTCTGATAGAATCATATCGTTGGAATTTCAGCAAGTCAGAAGTCGTTTTGTAAGCAATACCACCATCTGTTTCTTTTTGTTGATAAGGCTCAAATTCTTCTAAACTTTTGTAAAGTCCCATCATATCAAAAGAACCTCTGGCTTCAGATTCTAGTTCTTTTTCTCCCAGGTCATAAATGCAAAGTTGCTGAATATTATTTTGTTGAGCCGCTACCACACTCTTGATAAGATAGTTGCGTTGTGCTTTATTGCTTCCAATGTATTCATCGAATTCTTTTCTAGGAATATTGGTTTCGGTAGTGATAAAAACCTTCTCTGGATTTTCTCGACCATCAAATCCGTAATCGTGGAGGACTGCTTCGAATTCATTCTTTTTAGCAATGAGTCCATCAACGGCAGCATCAGAGTGACGATAATAATCAAAGTCTCCAAGGTCGTTATTCCAATCACGTAAGCTTCCATCAATATGTGGATAAGAGTGGAAACTCATCACATCAAAGTAAGCACCACCATGAAGCGGATAATCAGGATCTACAGTTCCACCGTTTGGATTATCTGTATTACGCATGATTGCGTCTAGGAAACTTGGATATCCCAATCCACCTACTGCGACGTAAGCATCTGGGTCGATGTATTTGATTACTTCATAGCTGATCCGTAACATCCGGATGTAGGAAAATATGGGAGCATGGAGTTTATACTCACAAGGTTGAGGATTTGTATCCCACCAGCTGCCTTCTGGATCTCCTCGCTCTCTCCAAGCAAGATCTGATTCGGCAAGGTCTGGTTCGTTCCAGATTTCCCAAAATTTCACATGATCTTTATAAAGGTTGACCATTTCCCAAAGATATACAGCGTAGTAATTTTCGTCGTTGATAGGAGTTCCGTTTTCACCATCATCCCAGATATCTCGGTAAAGCCTTTTAAATACCTGAGAAGGATCATCTGGACAATACTCAGTCCAGTCTCTCTGATCGTCAGAAGGATAGCCAATAAAAACAGTATTGTTGACAATCCCTAAGCTAGTGTAATGCTCAAATTCGTCAATTTTATTATCCAGCCCCCAGCGATCCAGAAATATATGTGGTAAAGTGGGACGTAAAGAGTTCACTCCTACACCGGGAATACCTTTGGTTTTGTCACCTGCGGCGATATCAGCCAGCTGTTTGTCATCCCAGGGAGAATAATATCCTAAGTTAGAGCCAAATAGAAAATAATCTTCGTAAGGAGGCACGGTGTCCATAGCCGTGTAAGTAGTTTGAGCATTGATTTGGGTGCAGAGAAAAATCAGACACAAATGAGTAATAATCCTTTTCATAATCGTTTTTAACAGTTCGGTTTGTGAATTTACTGACCAAATGCCAGGACACCTACGACTATTATAAATCGATTAAGTCTATTATTTCGCGTCATCGGAAATAATTGCTAAGTAGAAAATAGTAGTGTGTGGTCCAGTCATACGACCAGATTATATGTAGAAGCTAATAATAATTTTAATGATCGGGCCTTTTGTGTTTGCAGCCACAAAGAGCGATCATTATTAAAAACTTCAATTCAACAGGATTATTAATTGTTTTTCGAAGAAGTTGTTTAAAAACTTCAATAACAATAATAAAACTCAAGATAATATATCTTAGAGTATTTAAAATTCGGTAATTGGTGCCTTTTACGAAGGCTTTAGGTCAGGTTTTAGGAATAAAGAATTGTGCACCTAGCAAATCAATGCCAGTGATTACACAATTGTTAGGTAGGTTATATTTTGCTTCTTGTGAGAGTCTGTTAGAAGAAAAGTGGATTGCATTCCCAATGCAATGCACAAATATAAAAAATACAAATTTAAAAATACGAGTTTTGACTAAAAATTTACAAATATTTTTAATTAAAATGCGTTCTTTATCTTTTTTCTGTCTTTACAAGTTCTTGTTTTCTGATAGAATCGAAAACAGATAGTGGATTAACTTCAGGCTTTAATAGCTCTGATAATTGGAGAATACGGGATTCTTTGGTGATTGTTCCGTTATTTTCTATTGCTTTTAGATTGCAGAAAATACTTTGCGAGTTGATATGGCCTTCATTTCGAAGGGTACCGTGGTTGATAAGCTTGCCCAAATTGCTCAATGTTCCCTTTTTTTCAATTTTTAAGATGCCATGATTTTGCATCAATCCGTATTTAGTTATTTCTATTGATCCTTTATTAGAAATAATTCCTTCATTTTTAACTGTAAAATTGATTGTACAATCATCATTGATTTGAGGAAAATGGTTTCCTCTTGGGACGCGAGGAATAAATGCGTGGAGATAACGAAAAGGCAATCCGTTCGACCAATTAGCTGGTTCGTTCCAATTATGATCTTTTTTTCCAGTCCATTCCGTATATTTAAGGGTAGAATTTACCTTAAGGTGATCATTTGCCATCGGACTTTTATTAAAGACCTTTCTTTTTATTACATTTATAGAGGTATATAAAAATGCTAATTGACCCATAATGGTGAATTTTTTAATAAAATAGCTTTTAAAAGCTTCAATAATGGAATAGAGGCGTACCCTTTTTCTTAATCAATTATTATGCTATAATAGTACGGTAACTTTTAAAAAATCAATATTTTTCATTAATTGGTGAGCATTTTTAGCCTGTTAGCTGGTTTGCCTCTTGGCTAGTTAGCTTCCCTTTAACGTATTTTACGAATAAAGAAAGCTAACTAGCTAAGCTTATTTTGTCCACGTACTTAAACTAAATACCAATAAAATACAGCTTCATGGAAGACAAGTATCACCCGATCGACTGCAATTATTACGATGAATTGGTCTTATTAGTGATGAGAAAAAAACACTGTGAAATTGTCTATCTAAATGAAGCTAATGAACAGATAACCGAACTGGCAATGATTACAGATGTTTTTACGAAAGAAAAAGCGGAGTATATCAAATTGTCAAACAACCAAATTATCCGATTAGATCGTCTGATTTCTGCGGATGGAAAAGAAAACAAACTATCTTGCTCTTGAGATTTATTTTAACTATGAAAAAATATTGGCTCTATATATTTTTGTTGCTTGTTGCAAATATGTCTGCTCAAGAAACTCCTAGCGATTTGCTCTCTTTTGATCGATTGGGGCAAAGCGATGTCAAAATCCATCCTGCTGGAGAAAATGACCAACGAGTATTATCTGCCAGTCGAACCTTACAATCTGTTGATGAATTGCCTTTCACGATTTATGTAGTTACGCGAGAAGAAATTTTTAAAAATAATCATAATACGCTGGTTGATGTGCTCAAAACAGTTCCTGGAATTAGAGTTTCTCAACCAGGTTCAGCGCTGGAAGGAGAAACTTTTGTGATGCGAGGATTATTGGGGAATGGTTATACTAAAATCTTAATAAACGATTTGCCTGTCAAGCCATTCGTAGTTAGTGGAATGCCCATCGGTGCTCAATTACCCATTAAACAAGCGGAGCGGATCGAAATTATTTTTGGCCCTGGAGCTTCTATCTATGGAGCCGATGCCTCCGCAGGTGTTATCAATATAATTACCTCCCAGACAGAACGGCCTATTTATGCGCAGGCTGATCTTGGTATTGGTAGTAATCAATACAATCATCTTAGTGTGATGTTTGGTGGAAAAATAGGAAAGGGCAAAAGAGTTTTAAAGTTTTCTGTCTCTGGGAGTACGACGGAATTTGATACTCGAAATATAAACTATGATCAGGATATATTGTATAATCCGTTCAACTATCGACAAAATCGAAGAGATACAAGCTATCTTGACAACCCTAATTATTCGGGAAATATAGACCAAGCTATTGTCAATGATCTACCACATCTGAGTAAGTCATTGAATGTTCATCTTAAGTACCGGGCGTTCAACCTTTCGTTCAGTAAAATGTATCGACGGGATCATAGTGCGCTCGGCCTAAATCCATTGGCAGTTTCTTACGCAGATCCTTCTACCTTTACAGGCGAAACCATCAATACTTTTAATGTTGGCTTCAGCAAAAAGAAACCTAAGTGGGGAATGAATACCAATATTAATTATATCGGTTATAAAATGGATAATAATTCTTCTACTATTTATGTAGATAACGGGTTATCTAAAGTGTTGAAGTTTTATGTAAATACTATTTATAGCGGATCACCTGAGATCAGAGATACCGTCAATAACGATAATTTTAATACGTACTTTTCTGGTCGTCGATATCAGTATGCCTCTTCTAATGATATTCGGTTAGAACAATTGGTAAATATCCGGCCAATTAAGAATCTTGAAGTAATCATGGGGGCGAATTTGGCATTAAACTTTTATCAGCCACTAATAAATTATCGTAAGAACCCCAACGGAACCAATTCTCTGACGGGTTTCTCAGGAGATTTTATTGGTCCCATCTTCGTAGAAGATAATCTTAGTGGAAGTGTGGGATTATTTACACAACTATATCTGACTTTAAAAAAATTGAATATTATCGCGGGGATTCGTTATGATTCGTTTAGTAATTTTGGTAAGACGGTCAATCCACGAATTGGGATGCTTTATAAACTTAGTTCTAGCCTTTCTGTCTATGGTTCTTTAGCTACCGCTTTTCGAGCACCTTCTCCTTTTTATGGAGCTAATACCTATTTGGTAGAGTCAACTGATTTTACAGATTTCATCACAAATCCATTACCAATTCTTCCTGAGATAACCGAATCTGCAGATTTTGGTTTACGTTTCCGGATGAGTAAAAAAGTCAAAGTAGATTTTAATTTTTTTGTGAGTCGTACCAATAATGTCATATCTCCTTTCTCAAGTTTAGACTTTTCTAATCCTCAACAAATTCGCGCTTTGATTGGATATACAAATGATGATGCCTCTGAATCTTTACTTTATGGTTCTCAAATTAATTTTGTCTTAACTGATTTATGGGTAGCAAGAGATTTGAAAATAAGAGGAAGTTTTAATCTTAGTCGAGGTAGAGAAATCTTACCTTTTGATGGGGGAAGATTAGAAAGTGTGAGAATGCAACCACTATATTCTGGACAGATAAACACTTCTTGTCGATTGACAAACCGATTTTATATTCATCTGAATGGCTTGTTTGCAGATGCCTGGAATAATCGAAACTATATCGATGGAGCTGATCGACAATTTACTTCGCTTGGATATTTTAATCTTGACGCGATGGGAAGATTACAATTAACAAGTAGTTTTAATGCTTTTTTGAAAATTGGCAATTTTTTTAATACCTATTATGGAGGAATCGGAGCAACTGGAACCTTGGATGATTTGTCTTATAATCCGCAACGAGGTAATACTGTTTGGTTAGGAATGAGTTATCGAATGCAATAAACGAACAATTTGAAAACGATCATCAAATATATATTATTATTTACTTTTTGTTTGCTTGTCCGAGTAACTACGGCACAGGAACTAGAGTTTGGTGGCTCAGAAAGTACAGCTGTATTTGAATTGTTAGACTTGTCCCGTAAGCTAGAAGATTCAGATTCAGTTAGGTCTGTTTTAAAAAATGCTTATAACATCGCCAACTCTATTAACGATAGTTGGGCCATCCAACGTACGTTAGCCGAGCTTTCTTATTTTGAAAAAGAAGAAGGTAACTTACCTACCGCATTGAGATACGCCTTACAGGTAATTCGAGAAGGTAATCGAGATAAGCAAGATAACCAAATGATGCATTATGAGATGTTGATTCAAATGGGGGACATTTATGAATTAGAAAACCTGCACGAACAAGCTAAGACTTATTATCAACAATCGGTGCAGATTATTGGGGATAATTTTGAACTGGCCGAAGGAACTTCTCTTTACGAAAAAATTGCGAAAAATTATTTTCTGACCGGACAGCCAGATAGCGCAATGGTTTACTTTGGAGAATTGGAAAATTTATATCAAAAAAATAAAAAGACTAAAAAACGATTGCAACTTTATCAACAGATTGTCTCTCTCTACAAGAATGCTGACCTTTTGAACGAAGCACTTGCCTATAACGAAAAAATAAAAAAGATTGTTGAAAAAGATAATGACCCAGCCCTCCGTGCTACCATTGATAATAATATCGGGTATATCCACAGTGCACTTGGAAACCACGAACAAGCATTAGCGTATTTTAAAAAAACCAGAGATCTTTGCAAAAAAGAAGCCCACGTAGATCAGGCAGCATTATTGACCAATATTGGTATTACTTACCACAACTTAAAACGGTCCAATAATGCAATTGATTATTTGAGTCAAGCAAAAAAAGTGTTGCGGAAAACTGGAGATCCGAATCAGGAAATGGCCAACCTAGTTTATTCATTAGCGGTTATTTACCTTAATGGTAATGATATCTACAATGCTAAACTATCTATTGATGAGGCACAAGAAATGGCGAAGAAAGACAATAACCAGGAACTATTAGCCGACATCTATTCTACCGCAGGTAATATTGATGAAAAATTATACGAATACGAATCTGCACTCGACTATTATCAACGCCACCTTACCCTTCGAGATTCGTTTCTATTGGAAGATCGTAAACGTCAACAAGATTTACTCCAACAACAATTTTTGCTCAATCGGTCAGAAAAAGAAATGAGACTCTTGATGGTTCAACAGGATATTCAAAAATTGATGATTAGTCAACTTAACTTAGAAAAAGATAAGATATCTCTAGAATCTGAAAAACTTCAACTTGAAAATAAAACCAAAGAAAGTGAACTGATTCAACTCCAACAGGAACGGGCTATCCAAGAAGGAGAAATAAGAAATAAAGCTTTAGAAGCTGAACGAACCGAACAAACTTTACGACTCACCGCTCAGCGACTCGAAACAGAACAGAAAGAACGAGCGCTCAGTGAACTTCGTCAGAAAGAAGAACTGGAAAGACTCAAACAACAAAATTTGTCTAGAGAAAATGACGTTCTAAAAAAAGATAAAGATCTTTTAACTAAAGACAAAATTTTACTAACCCAACAACAGGAATTTGATCGCCTAAATCTTGAAAAAAGACAAGGAGAGTTGGAAACGATTTATGTCTTATCTGGTATTGGCCTCTTAATATTATTGATGATTTTGGCAGGTCTCTTTTATTTTCGAAGTGCCAATCTAAGATTAGCTCAGCAAAATGAACAGATCGAAAATCAAAAAATTGAAATTGAAGAGAGTCATCAACAGGTAGAAGAAGAGCGACAAAAGGCAGAAGAAATTCTCTTAAATATACTGCCTGCAGAAATCGCTCGGGAACTTAAAGAAACTGGAATAGCAACTCCTCGAAATTACGAAATGGTCTCTGTTCTTTTTTCTGATTTTAGTGAATTTACTTCTGCCGCTGAAGAGATGGAACCAGATGAGTTGATTGAAGAACTTAATATTTGCTTTATGAAATTTGACGAAATTATGGAGCAAAATAATATGGAAAAAATAAAAACTATCGGTGATTCATACATGTGTGCCGGAGGAGTACCTGTGGCTAACAAAACGAATCCGATAGATGCAGTAAACGCTGCGGTAGCAATGCAAGACTATATTACGGAAAGGCGAAATGATAGAGAAAAAGCGGGTAGAAAATATTGGGGAATGCGCGTCGGAATTCACACAGGAGAAGTCATCGCTGGAGTTGTTGGAAAGAAAAAATTTGCCTATGATATTTGGGGTGATACCGTTAACTTGGCGAGTAGAATGGAGAGTAGCGGAGAAGACGGACGAATTAATATTTCAGATGCTACTCACAAACACGTAAAAGATTTATACCACTGTCAATATCGTGGAGGTGTTGTAGCTAAAAATAAAGGTTCGGTAGATATGTACTTTGTAGAAGGAAAATTAAAACTTGTTTAAACACACACACACACACCATAATATGTAAGGGAGATTTTTAGTAGTCTGTGTTCTCTTTGTCACGTTAGCATTGTGTAAGACGTGACTGATTAACCAATCACTAATTAACAATAAAATTGGTGAATCTTATTATTGATACTAATTAATTATACATCGTAGATAAATACCAACTAGAACACCGCACCACGTGATAAAATCTCTTGATGAAAATCTTTCAAACTAAAGCCTCCCTTGAGCTTCGCCTCTCTACGTTTTTCTAATATTCTAGCAGAACCATATTTATAAGTAATTACCTGCACAGGCCAACGTCGCATTCGGTCGATTTCCCGCATGGCAATACCTTCTTGATTATTTATGTTTTTTTTCCAAAATGCGAGTGCTTTTTCATCACTCCAGCCTTGGTAGTTAAGTCCAATATCTAAAACAACTCGAACCGATCGAACCAAGTTCCATTCATGCTTACCCATTAGATCATACAACGTACGATACAGACCCATCTCTTCTCCCAACTCCTCAACGTAGGCTGCCCAACCTTCTCGATAAACACTCTGCGGTAGATATTGGTAAAATGCTGGAATCGAATCTTTATATAATTTTTCAATCTGAATTTGATAATGGTGACCAGGAATAGCTTCATGTAAGTAAAGTAGATCGGTCAACCTTTTATTAAATGGTTGGTCAAAAATATTATAATAAAAAGTCTCTGTGCTAGACCGATAATAAGCAGGTACTTGGCTTAGTTCTGGATTATTTCCGCGTTCAATATTCGGCAATCCAATATCTGTTTTCTCAAAGCAGACCGATAAGTTTTTTTGCACAATCTCTTGACGAGCCTCAAATAATCGTTGTATTTTTCGTTTACTTTTTTCCTTAAATAGTGGTTCATTTAAATGATCATAAAACGCCAACGTATCAGTTCTAAACCCTAGGTCTCGTTGTAATTTTTGAACGTCCCGTTGAACAGATTGGATTTCCTTTATACCAAATTCAATCATTTCTTCTGGTGTTACATCAGCCATTAACCAGCGTTTGAGATAGTAGCGATACCATGCTTTTCCATTCGGAATAAAGTAAATACCTTTCTCACTAATTGGACGGTTTTGATGATTGATCTGATGATTTCGTTGAAGCTGTATGCGCTCAAGGTGTAAGGAAATATCGAAAACAAGTAATTCATAGTCTCGCAAAAGATCATCTGGAAGATACGCTGGATCAATTTTAGATAAGTCTTTTTGATATACTTTAAAAAAAGATTCCTGCCGATTTAGTGTATCCGGAAATGCCATATTCTTCAAATTATTCTGATAGGAAAGTTCTAAACGAGGAATCGCTAGCGTATCATAACCAATCGCATAATTGACCATTAATTTTTTTGTTGCTTCTACTGCCTTGTCATCTGTAGACTGGCAGCCGTAAGCAAAAATAAAAATCAAAAAAATCAAAATAAATTTATGAGACATCAAGGAATATTGTTTTTAAATAGATGACTTAGTGTAGTTTTATCCCATCCGATGTAGACAGGTAGTGATGCCGTTCATTCAAGAATCTATGTTATTTTATTACGCTAGTATTGCGTAATACGAAACTAATTAACTAATCAACCAATTAACACTGTTTATAAAAGTACAATGTTTTTATAAGCAGATGTTAATTATCTAGATAGACTTAAATAAATATTCACCAATAAACCTACTTCATCACCGCTTCAATTTCTGCAATTGTTTTTGGAATAGGATCTCCTAATAATTGGTAACCTTTTGCCGTAATGACTACATTGTCTTCGATTCTGATTCCACCAAAATCGCGGTATTCGTTTACTTTTTTATAATCAATATAATCCAAAAATTTACGTTCTTTTTTCCACTGATCCATTAATTCAGGAATAAAATAAATACCTGGTTCAACGGTAATTGCATAGCCTTTTTTTAATTTTTTTCCTAATCGTAAATAAGCTAAACCAAACTGATCACTTCGCGTTATCTCATGATCGTACCCCACCATATCTTCACCTAAATCCTCTAGATCGTGTACATCTAGTCCAATCAAATGTCCCAGTCCATGTGGAAAAAATAGTGCGTGTGCACCAGCGGCTACTGCTTCATCTACGTCTCCTTTCATCAGTCCCAATTTCTTCAATCCTTCTACTTTTACCTTTGAGGCCAATAAGTGCATGGATCGATAACTAACACCAGGTTTTAGTGCGTCAAGAACCGCCAGCTGAGCATCTAATACAATCTGATAAATTCCTTTTTGCTTTTTAGAAAATTTCCGAGATACAGGAAATGTACGAGTAATATCACCTGCATAGTGTAGCGGAGATTCGGCTCCCATATCGGCGAGTACGAGTTGTCCTTTTTTTAGTTGTTGATCGTGATGATGGTTGTGTAAAGTCTGACCATTGATCGTCAAAATAATACCATATGCTGGATGACTATTTTTCTTTAGTGCTTCTCCATGAGCAACGGCTACCAAATCTGATTCATATAATCCAGCACGAGTGGCACGCATCGCAGATAGATGCATTGCTGCGCTGAGATTTACTGCTTCGTGCATTTCTTTAATTTCTTCTGCTCGTTTAATGGATCGTTGTTCGGCAACAGTTGCCACCAGCGTAGGCGAGAAATCTCGTTCAACTGCTCCGATTGGCTTGTTAAGCCATTCGTGAATTTTAATTTTATTAGCGCCTCGATAGGGAGGAAGATAATGGACTCGACGATTAATTGGGTTGATCGCCTGTAAATATTTGGTAAGTTCTGCTTTGGTTTTTACTTCGGTAACACCAACCTTTTTTGCAAGCGAACGAATAGTTGGCTGAGGACCCGTCCAGACAACGTCGTCTAACGTAAGCTCGTCACCGTAGATGATCGTTCTACCTTCTTCAGGATCGATCGTTGCTACAAGTCCCGGTTGGTCTAATCCAAAATAATAAAGAAAACTACTGTCCTGACGGAAGTGATAAGGATTGCCTTTATAATTCATCGGGCTGTAACCATTTCCTAAAAATAGGAGAACACCCGTATTCATTTTTTTAGTGAGTGCAGCACGACGACTGCGGTAAGTCTTAGCAGAAAACATACAAGGTTATTTGTATTCGCAACATTGCGAATAGTTCTACCGCCAAGATAAGCAAACTTCTTTTATTAGACTTTATTGTCGAGGAATTTTTAGGGTATATGTTCTACCAGAACTATTAGGAAGCGAGCTACCCAATAACCAAGGATTTAATAATTTAATCATTCGGTAAGTCGTACCATTTTGAATCGCAAAATCACCAAGGTTGGGAATGGTCTTAGTAACCGTTGTAGTAACATAATCGAAAGGCGCATATTTGTCTTCAGGGTTTACGTAGAAGCCAAACTGTTCTGGATTAGACAAGATCTCTTTAATAGAAACAATTCTCAAAACATACTTCATGGTCTCTTGATTGAGATTCATGTCGTAATAACTCTTAGTTCGTTGTACTGCGATTTCTTTTCGGAGTCGCGTATTGCCCATATTGTAAGCCGCTGCTGCTAACGTCCACGATCCAAATTCTCTTTTATCTTTTTTTAATTTTTTACAAGCTGCTTCCGTTGCTTTTTCGATATGATATCGTTCGTCGATTCCTGAATTAATTTCCATACCGGCAGCTTTACCGGTTGCTTTCATAAATTGCCAGATACCTTTTGCACCAGCAGGGGAAGTAGCATTACGTAAATCACTTTCGGCTACAGCTAGATATTTTATGTCATCTGGTACACCATGCTTTGCAAGGATTGGCTCAATAATAGGGAAATATCGATTGGCTTTTTTAATATTTAAAATCGTATTAGAATGATAATAAGCATTCCTTAATAATTCTTGATCCAATCGCTCACGAACATCAAAATTTTCGTGCGTCGGTAAAACTTCTCCTCCAAAGTCAAATGTCTTATTAAGTGTCACTGCTTTAATTATCTGTGGTAGGTCAACAGCAGAAGGAACGGTGCTCGTAGCATTCGTTTTTTCTGCAGGAGTACGGTCGTTCTCCGTATAAGAAACAAAAAGAGCAAAGGTCAAGAAGGTCGCAATGACAATGGAGTATAAGGAAATAGGCTTCATAATTAGATGGTATTGGTGAATACACAATGTACTAGTACATGGTACGGTTAAGTTTTTAGTTATACTGGTTTTTCCAGATAATTGATTCGAAATAGGAGTCTAATTGTTAACGAATAAAACGAGTTAACTAATATAGCCTATGCGAATTAGTAGTTAAATTTCTAATCAATGATAGAAAATGGTTTTATGGAAGGTGCCACTTGCTATTTGCCTTCTTGTATCACGGTAGAAGGGAGCAAGCAGCAAAAAGCGAGCAGCAAGAAGCAAGAAGCAATAATACCCCAAGCTAAATTGGAAGATGATGTTTCATTGATACAAAAAAATATTTCCAATTCCTGATTCACTTAACCTATTTATTTTAGTTTTCGAGGACGTTTAAAAATGGGAACGGTAGAACACGGTTCACCATACATAATACTTTGTGCATAGGGTTGTAAAAGACGAGTCAGCTCTACGTAAGCACTAACAGGAACAGGTTTGTTACTACATCCTTTGATCACGATGCGCTTACCTTCATATTGTTCGCCATTAAAATTTGCCAAAGCTGTATGAAAATATTGTTGGTAAAAAGAAGCCGCTTCGCCATTAAAAATTGAAGCAGCATGAGGAGTTGCATACGCAGTCACCAACATAAAAGCCCAGACGGGGACAATAGCATCTGTAGAACAATAAACGAGCAGGTGTTTACCTTTATATTGCTCCCAATCGTGTGCTTTGAGTGCTGTTCTAAAGTCTTTCTCTTTAAGCATTAGCTCCATGTATAGATAATCCTTTATATCAAAAACGACTACCTCTTCTGTCGGAAAAAAATCTTCCAAATTGATAGTGATTAGCCCGCTGGCTGCTACGCGATTTACTAAAGGTTTATTATTATCCATGGTTATTAGACTTTATTCTAAAAAAATTTATATGCTCCCAAATGATCTTTTTAATCAGCCTATCGTCTTTTTTCTCGTCCGTAGCTAGGCTACGCACTCCAAAAAGAGCTTCAGTCTGATCCAAAATCTCTATTTGGTTTCTTTAAAAAAACTTTCAGAATAAAGTCTATTCTTCTTCACTTTTTGCTGCTGAAAAAATAGCATCAGGAGGTAATGGCGGAACTACTTTTGGTGCTGGTTTTGCTTTATCAAAAATAGCGGCGACCGAAATACAAGTTTCTACCACCTCATCCATTAGTGGATCTGTGAGGGTATCACTGATTGCTTCCGCATCGGAATTTTCTGTTCCTACTACTGCGGGAGTAGGAAGGACGACTTGTGGAGATAAATCTACTTCGTCAAATAATCCAACTCCAGTTGAAATCACCGCAACGGCGTTTTCGAGGACTGGATCAAGCTGATCGATGACCAACTCTTCGCCCTTCATGTCCAGTACAACAACGGGAGCAAGATTAAGGTTGCCAATTTGAATACTATGATTGGCTTCATCTACTTCTACCAGCATAGACTCTTCGATTGGGGCCGCTTCGCCGACCACATTGTCTGGTAATCGGAAGTCTTTTGGCTTAGGTAGCTCGCTCAGGCTTTCTAGACCAAAATAGTCCATAAATTTCTCACTAGTGCCGTATAATAGTGGTCGACCGGGGCCTTCACTTCGGCCAGTAATGTCAACTAATTCTTTTTCGAGTAGTTTTTGAACCGCATAATCACAGCTTACCCCTCTGATTTTTTCAATTTCACTTTTAATAACCGGTTGCTTATATGCAATGATTGAGAGCGTTTCTAAGGCAGCACGAGATAGCTGCTTTTTAGTGGTCTGTTTTAGTAGCGTACCAATTGTTTGATGGTAAGCACCTTTGGTCATAAACTGATAGCCACCGCTAACGGCGACTATTTCAAAGGAAAAATCACGCTCTTGGTAGCGATCTTTGATTGAATTGATGGCCGACTTAATATCCGTATCCGGAAAAGGGGTTTCAAAAGTTTCCTCAAGGCATTCCTGAATCTCCTTAACGGATAAGGGATTAGGAGCGGTAAAAATAAGGCCTTCGATATGTTGCGCTAAATACTCCAAT
>CALGJS010000462.1 GCA_937927835.1 uncultured Saprospiraceae bacterium
ATTTTGGCATAGTAACATCAAAACCTCTGCCATTGGAGGTTTTAGGTCATTTTGGCAGTTCCGTAAGACGGCTCTCTGAGTCGTCAATTTTGAAAAAATGTTCTTTTGGTTTGGCGAATTGGAAAATCGCTGAACGGGAGACGACTCGGAGAGTCGTTTTACGGAGCGCAAAATTACGATTTTTTTAATATTTCTTTCCATTTTCCGTTCTCTGCAATTTCTTTGATGGTTTGATTTCTTTTAATCAAAAGTTGAGTCATGTGTTTTTCTAAAATCAATTGATTAAAAATTTTTCCTAACCAACCAAAAGGTGATTCAAAATCGAAAATATCTTGCATTTCGGTTACGCCATTTTTCTCAAAAAAGATATGATCGTGCGTGAATTTTTTAAATGCTCCTTTGACCATTTCATCTCTAAAAGAATTGGGAAAATCGAAACGGGTAATTTTAGAAGTTAATTTTTGTTGGATGCCAAAGTGAGTTGCTTGCCAAGTAACTTCTTCTCCCATTTCGATGAGTCCTTCGGTTCTTCCTGCGATGGCTTTTTCATTTGTTTGTTTCATCGAAACTAGGTGCAGGTCGATACTTCGTGAAAGATCAAAACAGATTTCTTTAGATGCTTTTATTTTTGTTGAAATTCCAATGATTGGCATTTGGTAAAAGATTTAGGATAAACATTATGTATTTTTTTTTGACGCTGACTCATTACGACTTTTTATGTTTGTCTCCATTCTTCGAAATTACATTTTCATCATTTGGATACAACCATCTAATCAAAATCGGAATTAATAATAAGTCTCCAACTAACGCACTCACCAAGGTCACACTAATTAATAATCCCACCACCACACTTGGAGGATGGATAGAAAAAAGCAAAACTAAAAAGCCAAAAAACAAAATCAAGGTAGTCAAACAAATTGCTTTTCCTGTTTCTAAAAAAGTAATGTGCAAAGACTCCTCTACGGACTTGCCATTGCCACGGCTCAATTTATATTTACTTAAAAAATGAATGGTATCATCCACGGCGATCCCAAAAATCACCGCAAAGACAATGGAAATACCGGCGTCCAATTCTATCCCTAAAAAACCAAGCAAAGCTCCCGCCATCAAAAGCGGAAAAACATTAGGAATTAAAGAGATGATGACCATTTTTATATTCCTAAATAACAAAGCCATCAATAAACTTACAATCAAAATTGCCACGCCTAATCCTCCAATTAAACTACGGCGAATATACTCGGCGTTTTTGTCCAGCACCAACCCAGTACCCGTTTGTTTATATTTTACGATTTCTGGATTTGCGTTAGCGGTTATCCAAGCATCAATATTTTGACTAATAATCTGAATACTATCGGCGCCCAGATCTAAAATACGACTGGTAATTCTAGTCTTTTTTTGATCTTTGCTTAATAAAACACTAATGGAGTTGGTCGGAATCTTATCCGTCATTTTTTTATATCGTGTAAAAGTTTTTTTAGAATTCGGCATCTTGTAGGCACTACTGCGATTGCCTTTTTCCATTTGGTTAATACTCTTGTAAACACTAGTCAAAGAATTAACACCACCCAAGGTATTTAAGGAGCGAAGATGTGTTTCTAGTTTATCTACTTCCATCAATACCTCATAGTCATCTGCGAGAAAGTCGCCCTGTGCATAAACGGCTACTTCCAATGGACGAAAGCCAGTTAGTTCTTTTTCAAAAAATTGAAAATCAGAAGTTATTTTCTCCCCTCTTGGCAAGTTAGACTCAATACTATAATTGGTGGAGACCATCGAAATACCCCAAGCGCAAAGCACCGAGACAATAACAGTTCCTATTAAAATACTTCCTTGTCGATCTCGTGTAACGCGATACGCTTTTTCCATTAAATTCTCCCAAAACAACTGAGACTTTCCAATCTTCATAAGCTTGTCTGTACCAAAAAGAACGAGCAATGAAGTTGTAAAAAAGATGACCGTAATATAGGCGATCACCACACCAATTGCGGCATTCATTCCAAAGTCTTGGATCGGAATTACGCGGCTCGACATCAAGGTCGCAAAACCGACAGCAGTTGTTAAAGAGGTGAGCAAAGTAGCCATTCCGATTTCACGGATCGTTGTTTGAATCGCTGCCTCTCGATCAAATCCTTTTCGCAATTCATCAATGTATTTGGACATAATATGAATCACATCGGAGGTCCCTACAATGATCATCAAAACAGGATAAAGTGCCGCCATCGCATTGAGCTCACGGCCCGTGATACCAATCAATCCTAGGAATAAAACCAATCCCAAAGCGATGGAAACCATAGCGATTAAAATACCTTGCAGTCGACGGAAAATCCAAAATAGAATGATGGTTACTAAGATACCCGAGACTATGGCGGAGACCATGACTTCGCGCTTTTGCATCCGGACCATTTCTTTTTGAAAATACGCTGGACCTAATAAATGATAACTATCAAAATTATAACCTTGTGCGAGCGTATCAATGGCATTGACCAATTCTGCGGAACCATCCAAATCGAGGATGTCTTCCGTTTTTAGCGCAACAACGAGGGCATCGGCTTTGTGAGAAATTAGGTTCCCAGCAAATCGTTCATCTCCCATAATTCGAGCCTTATCTTTGTCATACCTTTTGGGATTGTTTCGATGAATAGCCGGAACTGTAGTGATTGCAAAAGGAGTCTTGAGCGGATAAGAAATGGTAGTTAGAGAAACAGATTCCGTGGCATGTGGAAGAGATCTTGCTTTGATGGTAAAATCATGTACGTCATTCAGGAATTGCTTCTCAAAAACGCCATCATTTCGTTTGACTGCCACCATCAAGAAGTTAACATCTGTACCAAACTCATCGACAAAATCTCGATAGTATTCTAAGTCTTCATCTCCTTCCGGAAAAAACTGCTCCAGTGCAAATCCAAATTTTAATTGAAAAATAAAGAAGATACTGATGACTCCTAAAAATCCAAAGAGAATAATATAATTACGTTGTGGTCGAATCATAGGGTGTTAATCAGAAAGTATAAAAAATGTTAGAGCCTACTGCTTCAGGCAATATTAACTCTTATTCTGCTAAATGGTTTGGTTCCTTCAGTCAGTTTTCTGTTATTTTAAACAAGCTCTAAAATATTAGCCATCCATAATGGCAGAGTACCTAATCTTTTGTACCTTTCCATTAGAAAACACATACTATGATACCAATTACTTTTTTATTAGCATTCAATATCTTACTCATTGGGAAAATAATGGTGGTGATCATCATTGCTGGATTTATGCCGCTGAGTGCCTTCTCTTTCTTTAAATCTATGTTACCCAAAAAAGAAAGAGACTACCAAAAGGCGATGAATGATATGGGAATCAATACCGAAAAACGAGTACGAGACGTCTATACACCTATCCGTTACCTTTTACCAGTTTCTTTTATTACGATGATTTGCTTGTTAGCTGCAGTTTTTTTTGCTTTTACAAATAGCTTTGCAGGAGAAATTGGTGATAGTTTAATTCTAACAGGAGCTTTCTTTGGAGATGCCAATGAGAATTTAATCCGACAGAGTCTAGCGGTGGTAACTTATGCCTTTTTAGGAAGTTTTATCTGGTCCTCTTTTGCCGTTACCGTTCGATTATTTTCTAAAGATCTAGTACCAAGTGTATATTATCGAGCAGGAATTAGAATGATCTTAGCGGTAGTAATTGCGCTGATTATTTCTTTTTTAATTGGAAAAGAAGGTGCTGTTAATATCTTTCAATTCAAATCTTCTTTGGTTGCCATTGCCTTTTTGGCTGGAATGTTCCCAGAACGTTTTTTACAATATTTAATCAATCTTTTTAAAAAATTCGTGGACCCCGATGGATTAAATACTAATGAACTTTCCCTCTATCGTATCGAAGGAATTACCATGTCTCAAAAAGAACGATTAGAAGAAATTGGAATCACTAATGCGCAGAACCTAGCTACTTACAGCCTTACTCAATTATGTATCGAAACCCCTTTTGAATCTAGAACACTACTCGACTGGATCGGACAAGCTAAGTTATTATGCTACCTAAAAGAAGATATTGACAAACTTCGAGGGGTTGGTATTCGTAGCGTTTTTGATTTAGTGAAGGTAAGACGTTCTGATAATGAAATTGGATTTATTGCAGATGCAGCCGGAATTCCTGAAACCCTTTTAAAAAATGTAAATGATCAAGTACTTTCCGATCGGGGAATCCTTGCCTTAGCTGGTTTTCAAGAAGGAGTAAATACTCCAGAAGCAGAAGAAAAACAGGTTCCTGAAACGAATGCTCCGGTAGGAGAACGGATTGATGCCTGATATGATTCATGGCAACGCCCTAAACGATTAAACATTTCAACGATTAAACACCTAAATAAAACAAATGGCATAATTTTTATATTAATTTAAATGTTAAAGTGTTAAACTATCCTTCATATCCATAATTACATACCTATTTACACGTTTAATTAAAAAATACACTGTATTCCTTTTATAACTTATAAGGCAGTGTGTTAAACAAACAATAGGAGTAAAATGAGACTATTTCTGACCTTATCTATTCTTTTAGGTTGCTTTCAGCTATTTCTGGAACCGATCTATTCACAGGCTCCAGCCGGAGTAGTGCGAGAAAACATTGTTCCTAACCCTAGTTTTGAAAAATATTCTTCTACCCCGATTGGCTGGTTCTATAGCGGCAAGCATTTTACAACCGTTATGAAATATTGGAATGCTCCTACAGGAGCTTCGCCCGATATTTTTGGACCGAAAGTACGAGTCCCTGCACAATGGGCCAAGAAAGGATTTGGTGAGCAAGGCGCACATAGTGGTGTTTCGATGAGTGGTGTAACGGCTTATGGTTGTGAAAATGGAAAACCACATTGCCGCGAATATATTCAGATTCAATTAAAAGAACCGCTCGTTCCAGGACAACAATATTACGCCGAATTTTGGGTCAGTCATTTATCGCGTTCTCTAAGAATTAATAACCTTGGAATGTATTTTTCAAATGAGGCAATTGGTGAAATTACTGCCGAACCTCTCAAGTATTCACCACAGGTAACTACGGAAGCAATCATTGCTCAGCGAGATGATTCTTGGATTCGAATCTCAGGAAGTTTTAGAGCTGAATCAGAGGCGGAACACGTGACTATTGGAAATTTTTTCTCTGACGAAGAAACAAAAACGCAAGAAGTTCACCCCAATAGCTTACCATATGCATATTATTACATTGATGATGTTATGGTTGTTAAACAAGAACCTATTATCAACGTTCCAGTCAAAGAAAATGATTTATGTTGTATTAAAGTAAAGAAAGGAGAAACGGTACAGTTAAAAGATATTTTCTTTGATACTGCCGAAAGTGAATTGCTACCTCGGTCTTACGTGGAAATGAAAAAATTATTGGAGCTAATGCAAAATCGTCCCAATCTAAAAATCGAAATCAGAGGACATACCGATAATGTTGGAAATCAAGAATATAACTTGTCTTTATCTACGCGTCGCGCCGCTGCTGTGGTATCTTACCTCAATAAATACGGGATTCATCCAGACCGAACAACCTTTAAAGGCTTCGGTAGTCAACACCCGATTGCGGATAATTATACAGAGTCAGGCCGACAACTAAATCGAAGAGTCGAGTTTTTGGTGTTGGAAGAGTAAGGTGGTTCGAGCCAGTCCCGTTCGTCCCAAGTGAAACGTAGGGACAAGGCAATGCCTTGTCCCTACGTTTCACCTAAACGCTATCCTCAAATCCACACATGCCTGCCGTCCGATTTCGCAGTGCCTTCCCTTGCCGCATTGTCATGCCTGCCCGTCCGCTTACGCGGTTCTCTTCCTTGTCGTATTGTCATACGCCACCCTTTGGGATCGGTCGTTCACCTCCTTTGTCGGGATCTGTCAGTTATCCGCACGTCAAAAAATCATCTCCTCGGTTTATACTTCGATCCATCCAAAATTTTCTGCGAATCCTTTATTTTTAACAACTCTGCTGGTGTAATCTCTGGATGACGATCCATGTATGCTTCTACGATTTTCCATCCTAACCAGTTGGCTGTTCTGCCCGGTGCTTCAGCTGGCATTCCTGGTGCGTTGGGACTATAGTCTATTAATTTTCTAATTTCTTTATATCGAGTAGAATATAATAAATCTTCGCCAATAAAGTGAGACCAAATTTGCAGTTCATTTTCTTCTAGCCAGTTCATTTGTGTACCTGAATATTGTAGTAATAGACTATCTGCTGTACGAGGTAATAATAAATCGAGGACATAATACTTTCTCCCATTATGAATCATATAATCCAGTAGTCGGTCGCCTTCAATCTCACCTACGAGATCGTCGGCAACGGCTTCCATCGTTTTACTAACGAGGTGTTCCTTATTCATAGATCGACGAATATAAGCAGGAAAAAAACTAGGATTATATCGAGGGTAATTACTCCCCAAAGAAAAATCGAGACCAATTCCGACCATCCCATCAGCAACAAAATTTCCTAAAGAATATTCAGAAATAAAACTAATGATCTCTGGAACTGCTGCTTCAGGAAAATAGTATTTATAAAATCTAAAAGCTTGATCTAAATCATTTTTATAAGGGGTTAGATCTCCTAGTACAATTTGGGTGGTATCGTAAAGCTGTCGGATTTGGGGCGTTTTAATAAATAGATCAAAAATCTGTGGATTTTGTAGCGCAGGAATTATTTTACCTAGATAGATATCTCGGAAAAAATCAGGATATAAAGAATCCAGTTGGTGCATGCCAGCCATAGTATTAGTTGTATCTATTGAAAACAGATCATTTTCGAAATGTCTGAATTTAAGATCTGTTTTAATATTAGAAACATCTGGAATATGCTTATTTTTGTCTTCGAAACAAGAAGATAAGCAGAATCCACACAAGCAGACGATAAGAAAGAGGAAAAAGCGAAAGGTTGACAACATCTTTTGAATTGGGTTCGTTTGTGAATACTTAACAAATATAGGAAGTAGCTTTAGGCGACTTCAAAATCAAAACTACTATATAATGAAAAAAATTGCATTCTTATTCAGTATCTTAATTTTGGTAGGCGTAGAATTATCTGCTCAATCTGCCTTTCGATTTGGGTTTCAGCTAAGTCCCAATTTTACTTGGATGGCAAATAATGAAAGAGACATCAATGGCAACGGAACCAATCTTGGTTTAAAGGTCGGTGTAATTGGAGAAAAATTTCTTTCTGCTCAAGATAATTACTTACTTACTTTTGGAATTGGCTTTGCTTTCAATCAAGGAGGTAGGCTAAGACACGATATTGGTGGTGACTTTTGGACAAATTCGCTAGATGAAGGAGATCCTCTTCGTTCTTTGCCAGATGGTGTAAATCTTAAATATGGAGTTCAATACATAGAATTACCAATCGGCCTTAAGATGCGGACACAAGAGTTCGGCTACTTACGATACTATATCGAACCAGCATTTACATTGGGTATTAAAACGCAAGGAAGAGGATCGATTGAAGGAGCTGGTGGTATTTCTGCCGAAGACATTGATATCAAAAAAGACGTCGGATTTATTAATCTATCTCTTGGAATTGGTGCTGGTGTGGAGTATTCAATCGGAGAAAACCTATCTTTAGTTGGTGGATTGGCCTTCCAAAGTGGATTTACAGACGTTTCTAACGATGATGCGGTACAAAAAGCAGTTGGTCAGCCACCCGTAGCCGAGGACTCTAAAGCTAAAATCAACAGTTTGACGATCAGAATCGGCGTAATGTTTTAATTACAGGTGAAAAAACAGACAAAAGAGAACAATACTAAGCGGGCTTTAGCCTTCTTAGTATTGTTTTTCCACCCTAAACCTATTACCTTTGCATGAATTTTTCAGCAGGGGTTTCTTTTTTTAGATATTATCACTTTAAAGTGAATCTAATAAACTGATAATCACGTTATTAAAATTCTTACTATCCGTATAATATTCTGATAATAAGGATCGCTTTTTAGTAAAACAATAGACTTTGGTTTTAAAGTCTAATATAAAACTCAAGATACATATGGCTCTGATCGGACAAATTAGAAAAAACAGCTGGTTACTTATCCTGACCATCGGATTGGCACTTGCTGCCTTTATCATCATGGATATGTCTTCTGGTGATAAAAGTATATT
>CALGJS010000463.1 GCA_937927835.1 uncultured Saprospiraceae bacterium
TTTCTTCATTTACCGAGCTATTATCATATCCCTGCCCCGTGTCTGTCGCAACTTGCGTTCCTGCGTTATCACAATTAATCTGGTTGGCATTACCCCCAAAATGGAGTACCTCCTGGCCACAATCATTGCCAAAGGGAACAATCTCCCAGTAAACTTCAAAACCATATTGATCAGTAGAAACGGTCATTGTGAATTCAACTTCATCACCAGTACATTGGCCGAAAAGGTTTGAACTAAAACACAAAAGCATCCAACTAGGTATAATATATTTTAAGCTTTGCATTATTTTTTATGATTTTAGATTAAATAAAAAAGAAACAGAGGCGATCCAAATTAAGGCCGCCTCGTTTCCCTTATGCAAGGTTGGAGTTAAGGAATTCTCATCACCTTTGTTACCCCAGAAAATACTCCTTCCGCATAAGCCTTCAAAATAAAACTTCCAACAGGTAACGCTGAAATATCTATGCTCAAATTGCTATTTGTTTGCATAGATCGAACTAGTTTTCCGGATAAATCATAAAATTCAAGCGTACTGATAGGTAGTCCAGCATTTGATTGGATATTAATTTCATTAGTTGCCGGATTAGGAAAAACATAAAAAGCATCAGACCCCGTTAATTCGTCTATAGAAGTGGTCATTGGTTCCATCAAAGAAATAATCGGAGCGGTAGTACTCGTCAAAATATCATCGTTCCAAGCCATCGAACTTCCAACTGCAGAGGATATTTCAACTGCTTGTCCAAGTTGGTCGTTAGGAATAAGGTCAGCGCGATTCATCCCGATGATGATTGTATTCTCGGTCGGGTTGACATTGATCGTTAGGTCATCAACCAATTCATCATAATTGGCATTCGTCACATCTGCTCCTTGTGAAATACCTATGGTCCCAGAATAATTACTTGGAGCAGAACCAGTTACCCAAGTGGTTAATAAACGATGCCAGCTAATGCTGTTTCCAGGACTCCAGAATTGAAATAAAGTTTCATCCGCTGCTGGGTTGGGAAACCAGACCATGATATTAACTCCTACATCCATTGATTGCATATCGCTTATTCCTGAGGTCGTAATTCTAAACCATAAAGAATCTGTGGCCAAATCGTGCATATACTCAAATGCGACTCCATCTAATAATGAAGGGTCACCACCATCACCGGCATTGTCTGTTTCTAGCATAGTCCATTGAGCTGAAGCAGTAAAAGAACAGACAACTAATAGAAAGAATAAAAATGTAAATCTTTTTTTCATTTCAAATATTTTTAAAATTTAACAATGGGACAAAACTATAGCTGATTCCATAATTTTTATGTAGTTATGTTTACATTTTCGTATAAAAAACAATCTAAAATTGGGTACTTATACCATGTTTGGTTAAATTAGCATAGTTTATACTAAAACGACTTAAACAACTGTCATTCAATGTATTATCGCTTTTTTTATTCCTAGTAACTCAACAAAATAAACAACCCAAAAATATCATGTCTAATACTAAATTACATAAGCTTATCCAAAGTCTTAATCAAGCAGAGAAGCGATATTTTAAATTATTTATGAAGCGATACTCCCATAATAATGAGTCTTCAATATTTGGTCAACTATTTGATTTTCTAGCCAAAACTAAAAAGTATAACAAACAAGAATTACTTGAAAAGAACCAATACATCAATCCAGACCAACTTAATAACATAAAAAATAGACTATATAACTATATTTTGTTATCTCTTCGGACTTATAATTCAAATACCACAACTAGTGCAAAAATTGATCTTTATCAAACTATGATTAATGTAGAAATACTGATCAGTAAAGGGTTATATACCGAAGGCTGGAAAATGCTCACTAAAGCAGAAAAACTGGCAGAGCGTAATGAACTATACCGCTCGCTCAAAGAAATACTGGATCAAAAAAGAAATTTAGCCAATACGAGAATTAAGTCAAAAAACATTAAAAAAGAAATGCTTACCATTCGGGCTAAACAAGAAAAAACGACAAAAATTCTTTCCTATATTGAACAGCAAGATAAAATTTATAAAGACTTGTATGAGTTGTTTAAGTCAGAAGGGAGAATATTAAGGGATCATCGGTTACTAAAAAACATTAAAAAAGAGATAGCTAAAATCGAGTCCGTAAAAAGTGAATTCTTGTCTTCTCATCAAGCAAATTATTTATTGAATTATAATCTTAGATTCATTTTTCAATTCACCGCTGAATGGGAAAATGCAAATAAAATGATTGATAATCCAATAGAAAAATACCATAAATCCAAAACCCTAAATACGGACAATTTTCTTGAATACAGAAGACAGTACACTGCTAAAATCATCGGCCTTAATAACCTCGGCCAATTTGAAGAGGTTAGGAATCTTATTCAAAAAATAAAAGAAATTTCAAAAATAAAACCTAAGAATAAAGAAATCGATTTGACGGTTTTTGAGGATACCTTCTTTTTTGAGTTAGAATCCTACCTCTTTGAGTTTAACTTTGACAAAGCGGTTGAAATCATTCAGGAAAATAAAGAAAGAATTCACTCACTAGAGGACCAAATGAACAATGTGAATCAGCAGTCCAAGCGTTATAGAATCGCACTTAGCTATTTTGGAGCCAACGACTTTGAGGAAGCCCTAAACTGGATCAATAAAATTATCGCCTTAGATGAATTGAAGTACCGCAAGGATATACTGGCTAGCGTGCAGTTACTAAATTTATTGATTCATTTTGAGTTGAAAAATTATAAATTGGTTAAAAATAAAATTAAATCAGTTGCTACTTATTTAAAAAAAATAAATCGCTTTCTTATTCCTGAAAAATTATTACTTAGTACCTTATCCAAAATAGTTGGCTCAAAACAACGGAAACAGGATTTATTCAAAAAACTAAAAAACCAATTAGAGACTCATTTCAAAACAAATACATTGGACTCCTACTTTTTTTGTTATTTTGACTTACCAAAATGGTTAGAAAAAAAGATAGACTACTGAATCTATTCTTCTGATTTTTTGGACTTAAAATCTAATTTTAAAGAGAATATATTTGAATACAATACCTCTGAGACATTACCAATATTGGTATAAGCGTAGTCGATAGTTAGATTTCCAAGTTTTATTCCTAGACCAAAATTAGGCTGGGCGCTTAGATAAGTTCTATCATCTCCTGCGTTAAACTTGATTTGTTGAAAATTCATCACTCCACCTCGAAGGAAAATAAAGTCTTTATACCCTACTTCAAAACCCGCATGTGGGTCAATATTGATAGATTTACTACTAATTAATACATTTCGTTGACCATCCGTGGTAAAGTCAAAATTTCCTTCGATTAGAAGATTAAATTTCTCACCAATAGACTTCTCCCAAGCAGCAGCAAGGATAATTCGAGGTCGCGTAATTTCAACTGAACTCTCAAGAATATCATTACCAGTCTGAATAAAGACATCTCGTTGTTGTTGAGTAGAATTAAAAGACCAAGCATTAAAGGTAGAAGTGATGTCACGAGCCATCAGACCAAATTTCCAGTTTTTGCGCTTGTATTTCACACCTAGATCTAAACCAAAACCCCAAGCGTTACCAAAAGTACCTATCACTCGACGGATGATTTTCACGCTTCCTCCTCCCGTCAATCCGGGCCGAATTTCACGTCCATAAGATAGAAAAAGAGCATAATCTGCCGCTGAAAATTCTGTGATATTATCATAATTAATACTTCCATCTGCCCCTACCAAATTCAATGTATTAGGGATATTATCAATTCCCAATCGAACTAAGGAGACCCCAATAGCAGATTTTTTCTCTTTGTTTAGTGGTTTAGCAATCCCAACATAATCGTATTTCGCTATTCCAGCAAACAATTCTGAATGCATCACCATTACCTGAAAAGGGGCTTCAATCTCCACCAATCCCGCAGGATTCCAATAACCAGCCGTCACATCATTGACATTAGAGACTACCGAATTAGACATAGCTTGGGCTCTTGCCCCTACTCCAATTGTTAGAAATTCATTGCTATACTTGGCTTGTGAAAACAATAGATTAGTAAAAAGGAAAACTAGGATAAAAATGGGTAAGCGCTTAGACATTGGGAAAGTTTAAAGATGATTGCTTAAAAGTCGATTTAAATTTGCATTCAAAAATAGACTTTTTAGCATAAAGTCTAATAAACAAATTTGCAAATAAAACGCCAAGTAACACATTATAGTGCATTTCTATTTAAAGAAGTTGTTTAAAAACTCCAAAATGGGTCCTCAAATGACAAAAAAGGGCTGCCGAAATTAATCGACAGCCCAAAACCTAATTGAATATGTATGAAATTATAACTTGCTAACAACAAACATCTTAGCCACTGGCTTGCGACCGTCGATGGTTATGATGATGGTATAAGTTCCAGCTTGGTAAGCTTGATCCAATTCGATATGAACTGGAGCAGTTGGAATCTCATCGAAAGATACTTCGTACATCTTCTGACCTAGCGCATTTGCGATCTTCAGGCTACCCTGGTGACCAGCATATTCTACTAGGCTGATATTTACTTCTTCTACCGTTGGGTTTGGATAAACCACAACCTTGGTAGGATCTACATCGAAACCAATTTTCACTACATTAGAGTAAATGAAAGTTCCGTCGTTCAACATCTGCTTAACACGGTAGTGATTCACACCAAAGGCTGGTTGCTCATCCTTCGTCTGGTAGAATGTTGCATCAGTACTCTGAGTTAGCGTAGCCGCTTCTTGGATAGAGATCCAATCTCTTCCATTCTCAGAACGCTCAATGATATTCAATGCCGTACGGTAGTCATTGTTGGAAGTCCAATCAAGTGCTACACTAGAGCCAATCTTATTGCCACTCAAATGTAGAAAACTTGCGTTAGGAGCAATCGCAAAAGTACTCAGGTCATCACAAGCATCAACTTCTCCCGTTAGGTTGATATTGATATCTCCTAAGTGACCATCCGCTTTAGGATCTAATTCCAGTACGCTACCATTGAAAGGCTGCTGTACAATATCTCCACTGAACCAAGCAGAGGCACCAAACGTTTCCTCAGCTCCCGTTGCATTGGCTCCAATTCCGAATTGGAAAGCGGCACCAAAAGTAGAAATCGAAATTTGCGCTCCTTCCACAGCACCTCGACCATTCACAACTCCTTCAAAATCAGTATAGTAATAAAAAGCATCGGTATCAACTGTCAAACATCGGTGTTCCTTCGGACTGTCCGCTGGAGCAGTTGTTGTCTTTCCAGAAGCCAAGACTTCAAAATCAAATACGATATCGCTGTTATTCAGATTGGTCCACGTTCCACTCAAACTTGCTGTTCCATCTGTATATTCTACTAATTGAGAATTAGAAAGACTGTAGAAATTTGAAATTCCTTTGATTCGTAACCATCCACCGTAG
>CALGJS010000464.1 GCA_937927835.1 uncultured Saprospiraceae bacterium
AAGACCCCCGAAATATTTATATCGCTAGGAAGATGGACAATTAGACTTAAAGCGTTTCTTCGAAAATCAGATGGTACTTCATCATCATCCAAAAAGATGGTCAAAACATTACCCTCTTGATTACTAGAGATTTCGACCTCATCTCGAACTCGCAAGTATTCGTATACTTCTTGCATCGGAGCCATCCAAACTTTTTTATCAGACCAAGGCTTTCCAAATTCATTTTCAATATAATCCATGTAAGATTTAAAATCATCGTATTCTACTCGGATATTATATTCTCCATCATGAGGATGTCCAACTGCATGCACAAATTCCGAAATCCAGTAATGAGCTCCATCGCCTGCTAGATCAGCAACTTTATTAAGATCTTCTCCATAAGGAGTATCCGAAGTTTCTACCGCATAGCGGTGCATTTTAAACTCATTATAATCGAACTCATCACTTACTTCTAATCCTTCATAACCAGGCAAATCACGATCTTGATCATAAACGGCAACCATATCGTTTTCATAAGCTGGCTCATAATAATTAGCGTTTCCAGAAGGAATGACAAAATGAGTTGGTAAGAATCCTAATTCATCTTCTAATATATCACGGTTGACTACTATTTCCTCATCATAATCACAACCACCATTGCAATGCGTATGACCGTGACCAAAAATATCCCAATCGCTGTTATACATTTCTCGCATATTGTCCCAAGTAATATGATAATTAGTGACTTCATCTGAAGCTAACTCTGTGTTTAAGGATAGACCTGCTTTGAACTTTACTTCGTTTCCACAACCATCACTATAATGAAACCCTGCTTCATTGATATGTGGATCGTCTGGAAAATCAAACCAAGGAGTTTCTGGGTTGGTCGGTGGAAATCCAGAAACGCCTCCATTGAGAAGTGGGAAGGTGATATAATAATCCCAGATACTTCCATCATCCACCGTCATACTGTAAGCAAAATCCTTATTGTATTTTAATTTTGATTTTGAAATATTTAGAGCACCCGCCGGTTGACTCAATGTTAAGATAATTCGTTTACCTTCGGTCGGGTTGCAATCGCTAGTAGTTTTATCTACAATATTAGACAAAAGAGAAGTGTTACCTGCTTCATCAGTTACGCGTATAGCAAAATAATAAGTGGTATTGCAATTAAGGCCGCTAACCGTTTTAATTTCGTTTGCTCCTCCTGACTGCGGCGTGTTGGTAGCAACTGTAGTAGCGTTAGAAAAGTTTGATTCATTAATTGGATTAGTACTGTAACGAAGATCATAACTAGTAGCCGTTCCATCATTTCCATCATCTCCACTAGCTTTCCAATTTAACTCAACAGACTGGCTGGTAATAGTCGAGGTTGCAAGGGTTATCACTTGAGCGGGTGCAATATTATCTGTAGGTATTTCGTCTCCACAATATCCGTAAATCGCCAACTCAGATACTTTAGAACTTGGATTTTCCATTACTACTTTTAGATAACGAGTGGCGACTGGCGTGGTGTGTTCTGTCCAGCTAAGATAGGCCTGTAAATTATCATCAACAATAGGAGTACTCTCCCAATTTTCAGGAGTTCCAGCATAAATTCTAAAATTCCCAACACCACTAACATCTCTTAAGAAAATACGAGTCAATGTTTTTATGCTTCCCAAATCAAGATAACCCTCTGCAGGATAAAATCGAGATTTCCAACCTGGAAACCAAAAGCTTAATGGATTTCCTCCTGGTCCATTAGCAGGATCACCTATCTCGTCTTGTTCATCAATCAAATTACCTGGATCACCTGCCCCAAAAATTAATTCGGAAGCAAATATTTCACAAAGCGTTTCTTCTCCTTCAGTTGGTCCTGGATTATCTTCTGCTTCTACCACAACAGTAATCGTAGTAGATGCTGCTAGACCGTTTTGTCCAGTGGCGTTAAGGGTGAGTGTATAGGTACCTTCATCTCCATTTTCTGGTTGTAAGTTGAAGGTTCCGTTTCCATTTCCTTGATTATTAAAACTGATAAACCCTGGTAAATTTGTCGCAGAAAGGTTCGTAGCATTATCAGCTTGAACAGCAACTGTTTCCGTTGTTCCTTCGGTAAGGGTTATATTAGATGGTACATTAAAAATTATTTCTTGTCCCGTCGGGCCTCCAGTTTCCGTACCATAAATTCTAACTTCAGCAACGCGTGATCGAGGCGTTTTTATTCTAAAAAGAAGATGGGTCGTTGTAACATTTAAGGTATGCGATTTCCAAACACCAAAATCCTCCAAACCGTCTACCGCTATCGCATCGTAATTCCAATTATCAGGACTTCCAGCAAAAACTTTAAACTGACCACTTCCAGCAAAATCATATAATTCAAGTTCACTCAACTCATAACTACCACCAAGATCTACATAGGCAAAAACTGGATAATCATCTGTATCCCAACCTCCTGTCCAGTGGGTCTCTAGATTTCCATCAAATAGTGTCTCTGCATTGGTTTCTGCAAAAACCTGTGAAGCACTGATCGGAATTAATGTTTGCGCAGAACTTATCGAAAGTAAAATAGCAAAGCAAAAATTTGTTAGAATTATTTTTTTAAAAAATGGGAATCTCTTGTTCATGGGTTGAAAATATTCTAGTAGTGTGGTGGAAAAACTAAGTGGTGACTTATTCAATTAATAAACGATCAACTTCTATTAGTTCTGTTTGATATTTTATTTGATATTGATAAATACCAGATGGTAAATACCCTAACGGCCATTCGTAATAACTAGTAGTAGGCACTTCTTTTCGAGCAATTACTCTTCCTTGAAGATCAAAAAGGATTATTTCATCAAATGATTGATCGGTTGTTTTGATAGTTAAAATATCCGTGACGGGATTAGGAAAAACCAAGACGTCCGTCCTATTTTTTGTAGTAACTTCTTCAGATAGTTTAATATTTTTGATGACCAATTCACCAGTTGCTTTTATTCCTGGATTTAAATAAAAATGAAAATGACTAATATTACCTAGATCTATTTCTGTAGCTAATTTTCCAAAATCATAGGTCACCAATTCAAATGCTGTGCTTCCTTCCAATTTTATCTTAGTAGAAATTTCTGTCACCTGATTTCCTTCTTTATCCATCAGATCAATCCGCAAATCTGCTGGAGTAGCTGACTGTACTAAAAAAGACATCACGGTGTTTTTAGAAAAATCGACTTCTCCAAGATAAAGGGTAAAAGCCTCCCAAGGTTGTTTTTCGTAGGCAACCAATAGTGTTTCATCTGAAACTTCTGTCAGTTGAAAATGGTCATTAGCAAACCACTGAAAATTTTGCGCTGTAGTTGGTACAGTAGCAAAGATTAATACTGATAACAGCGTTATCAAGATGAGTCTCGTATGTTGCATGGTTCAAAATTTACACACAACGATGCCAGAATAAAAAGAGGGCAACGAATGGGTGGTATTAGTGATGAAGCTGTTTGGTAACTCCTATTTTAGCGAAAGATGCGTTTTATTTCATCTTTAGCGTTTGGCTGATTTTTGGAAAGGTGAATGCCTGTTTCTGCAATTCCGTACAAAGATAAATAATATTCTCAATATATATCATTTTTTCTGCTATTTAGATTCAGCTATAAACTAGTTAGCCCTCTTTTTACGTAAAAAAGAGGGCTAACTGAAAATCGCGATCGAGTGAAGCAAATGGAGACTGTTCTTTTAAAGTGTGTCAGCGGGCTGGGCTTTCTTTAGGATTTGAGGCGCGGCCGGCAAAATGACACACTTGAGGAAACAGTGCCGCAAAATGCCAATAGCTCTTCTATTATATATCAAAATTAATTTCTACTTCCGGAGAAGTCAAATGTGCCTGACAAGTTAAAATAAATCCATCTGCTACCTCATCATCATCCAACGCATAACAAGCCTCCATTTTGACTGTTCCAGATTTCACTTTAGCCATACAAGTAGAACAAGAGCCAGAAGTACAAGAATAAGGTGGCTCAATTTTCATATCCAACATCGCATCCAAAATCGTCTTGTTTTCTGGAACATCTAGCTCTATGGTTTTACCATCAAGGGTAACTGTTAATTTTTGGGCGCCACCTGACCCAGCTGCCGCCGCAACACCCGCCTTTTGATCCTGAGGAGGCGTAGAACTAAATCGTTCAATATGAATGGACTTTGCATCAACGCCTCTTTTCAATAAAACACTTTCTACACTATCCATCATTGGTCCAGGACCACAGATAAAGTAAATCGCTTCTTTGCTTCTAGCTGGGTGGGTATCCAAAAATGCGTTCGTATTTACGCTATCCGGTACACCAACTTTACCCGGCCAAGTGATTTTTCCTTTTTTTAGAAAAGCAGTAAATCCCGTTGGCTTTTCACGAATAGGATCTGCTAGAATGTGGTCAACATGTAGTTGTCCTTGGTATTT
>CALGJS010000465.1 GCA_937927835.1 uncultured Saprospiraceae bacterium
TTGGGATAATAATCTGGTCACGGATCACCAAAATTTTACTCGCTCACTTAATGTTCGTACCGAAATTAATGATCTAAGTTTACTCGGTGTTTGGTCTCTGGCCAATAATAAAATACTACCAGAGCAAGTTTTCTTGTCGCCCTATTTTTTAGTTGGAGGTGGTTTTTCTACCTATGAAAACTACGGAGATCTCTATAATGAAAATGGAAGTCGATATTATTATTGGAATGATCAGACCATTCGCGATATGCCGCAGAATGAAAACGATTTGGGAAATATCATTCAACAAGATGGTGTATTCGAAACGGCACTCGGACCCTTAAAAACAGAAGGGGTAGATTATAAGAATAGGTTGCTACACGTGACAGTTGGGGTTGGCCTAAAATTTAGATTATGGAAACGAATGAGTCTGAATATTGAATCATTATATAGATTAACCAACACCGATTATTTGGATGATGTTCGAGGTGATTTCTTAATTGATTATGATTCTCCAGAACAAGCTTACGCTGCCAATCCTTCGTTGAGAGAATCTCTAAATAGAGGAAATACAGATAATAAAAAAGATCGAGTTCACCTGACTACTATTAGTCTTCATTATAATTTTGGAAAAATATCTGAACCCTTTGAAGCACCAGCTATTCTAATTGGTGACCTCTATGATACAGATAAATTTCAAAAAACAAATACACTACCAAGTAGTGCAGATACAACTTATCAACCAATCAGTGTGATTCCTATTATTGATTTGGATAGCTTTTTTGTCACTACTTCAGAAGCTGCTAAAGACAATATTGAAGAGTTAGAAATTCCGGAAATCGATATGTCCAATGATGATACCTTGCAATGGACAAGTCAGATGGATCCCGATAGTTCATTTGTACAGTATGAATTGCCAGAAAGGATTGATACACTTTACCGGGTAGTGACTCCGATGGATTCAATTTTTTATACGGAAAAATTAGAAATCGATGCAAATTTGGCAGATAGAGTAGATACGCTTACTCGGATTGGAAATGTATTATTCAACGAAAATAATAATAGATGGGAACCAATGGATGGCGAAGATTGGGAAAGCTATAATACATTTTTATTGAAATCACAATTGTCAGATACGACTACTTTTATTGTTGAGAATAATAAAGAAATTCTGGACTTTCCACAGGCGAACACTGGTGGGATTATCGACTTGACTACAACCGTAGATACATTGACGGAGGTGGATCGAATAGCTATTTCTAATCCAGTAATTGAACAACCTCCTTTGACGATCGAAAATACGATTATTGATACGACCGAATTACAATTCATCGAAAATGCTCCGATGCCGATGTCTTCTCCGACTAAGAAAATAAAGGAGGATCGTCGATTGATTATTTCCTCTGATCCTCGTACTGATTCTCTCTATTGGCAAGTCAGTCAATTGTCTTCGAATATTGCTAGACTAAGGGAAGAACAAAGAACTGGGCGTACTCAAAACGAACTAGCAGTGAATCAGCAATTGTTGATGGTTCAAGCAGAATTAGATAGTTTGAGAGCAAGTCAAACAAAAAATAATAATGAATTGAGTGAGCAATGGCGAGCTGATTTTCAATTAGCGATGACAGAAATCGAAAAGCAGATTCGGGAGACTAAAAATCCAACATCCACTCCAAATAATTCTCAAGCAGAAATTGCTGGGATGCGACGAGAGATGGAATCTATGCGGACATACCTAACAAACACACAGCAAAAAAATCGAGATCGTTCTGAACTAGAAGAATACAAACGACAACTTTGGCTCTACGAAATTCAGTCTCGAAATATGAAAGAAAATACCCAAGAGAGACAAAAATTGGAGGCAGAAATAGCCAACTTAAAAGAAAGTATTAATCAACAACAGGAAGCAGTAATCACACCAAAACCTGCTACACCTACACCCGTGATTATTCCTGCGCCAACTAATAATGTAAATGAGGAAGAGGTCAAAGCGCTAAAAGCAGAAGTAACAAATCTAAACCAGAATATGGCAGAGATGCGTCGATTGTTAGAACAGCAAAACAGCCAAAATAATGCAGCTTCTAAAGTTGAGTTGTTAGCCATCAAAGCAGAAATTGCCAAACTAAGCAATTCGGTAAAAACAAATGCTAATACCAACGAATCTGACCTTATTAATCAATTGCAAGCAGAATTGGCTGCTACTCGTAAGCAGCTCGCCGAATTGTCCAATACTCCACCTCCAACACCAAAGCCAGCACCACCAACGATTATCACCAATACGGTGGTAGCACCACCACCTACTGCTCGTACCGCAATTGCTGGCCGTGAAAGACAACTGGTATTTTTTAAGCTAGGTGCCGCCAAACTAGATGCTCCTTCAATGCAAATTATTCAGTCGGTAGCGCAATTACTAAATCAATATCCAGAAGTCTATGCAGAGCTAGAAGGGTTCACAGATCCGAGCGGAAACGCAGATGCAAATCTCATTCTATCTGGAAAAAGAGGAACCGCCGTTCAGAATTTTTTAGTACAGTATGGAATTACAGCCAATCGCTTGATCGTCATCCCTCGTGGAGAAGATCCTACCAGCGATGCCAGCTACGGAAGAAGAGTAGCGATAAGCCTAAAAGTTAGATGAAAAAATAGTTGAAAAAATATTTATTTTTTTTAGCATTATTCAAAATTTACTATTTATTTTACCGCATATTTATCTATTTGTTTTCTATTTATAAACCTTAAAACGAATGATGAAATGAGCAAACCAAGAGTTGTCAAAGATTATGATAAATTAGATGAGCACATCATCGAACAGATTAAACTGAATTATCCTTATGGATTCAAAAAAAATCTGATTACCTTCAAAAATGCAGCAGGTAATTTTGTGACAGCACTGCCTTTCGAAGCCGAAGAAAAATACTATCTCATACGGATGACTCGCGCAGAAGCACATGACATTATCGAAGATGATGACGATTATGATAAGGACGGAAATCTACGAAATAGCGTCAAAGAAGAATACGAAGAGAAGCATGATGATATCTCACTAGAAGATGAGGAAGTACAAGAAATAGCGGATGATGGACATGATCCTACCGAAGACTTATAAATCAGCTACCAAGGGACTAGACAGGCCTCATCTCTAAATTTTACTTAGAATGCTATGGCCAGTTAGCGCTCCTTTTACTAAAAAAGAACGTTAACTGAAAGTCTGTCTACACATCCGAACGTCCGCACATCCATCAATTCGCATATCTACTGCACCCGTCTCTTCTCCGATCCAGCCCCACCTCGATACTTCCTACTTTTCTGTACCGTCGATGCCCCAAAAGAATTTCTATAAGAAATAGAGAAAACTGGATTCTCAATATCAAAAACACTAGTCTGAGCTAGATTCAGACTAGGAATAAACGTGTCAGATTCCCAGTTGTTGGTCTTTAAAATATCTCTCACTGAAAATCGAATACTACCACCACGTCCTTTAAAAACCTTTTGTAAACCGAAGTTAAGACTACCACGAGATCGTACTTTTAAGATCCCATAAAAACTCGGTGTTTTATAATTTCCAGAAATTTCTAGATTTAATCTTTGGTTGATTTTTATTCTTTGAGTAGAGAAAAAAGTAAAACCGTTCGTACTGAGTGGTTTGGTATCTTCGGCAAATTTTATCTTTTCATAAAACCCAGATAGTCGATATTGCATGCTCCAATTGCTACCAACCTCAAAAGGTAAAGAGATTTGTAAAGAATAGTTTTCTACTTGTGGAATATTTAAACTGGTGAAAGTTTGTACTTCGTCTATACCATTGAAAATAGGTTGGTATTGAAAAATATCGTCGCGAATTGTTGTGTATTGCAAAGTGAAAATATATCGCCCCAGACCATAATCTGCTTTGATTAAATTAGAAATAGCAGGCACTAAATTTTCATTACCACTATATAAAGTTTGTGGATCTAAAAACGTGACAAAAGGGGCGAGTTGATTAAAGCTAGGACGACTAATTCTACGGTTATAAGAAACGGATAATTTTTGCTTTGTCGTCAATTGATAACTTAAATAAGCAGATGGAAATAGATTGTCGTAATTCGTAGCTCGCTCTGGCTGATTTTGCGTCTGAAAATCTAAATTAGTATACTCATATCTCAATCCAAACTTACCATCTAAGACCGAACTTAATGGTAGACGTAAGGATGCATAGGCAGCATAAATAGATTCTTTTTGTTCATAGGTTTGACTAAGGTCAACATCAATAATTCGGCTACCCGAAATTTCTCTACTTACTTCCGTATCGTTAAAAAAATTAGAATGAGTTCCTTTTAGTCCAGTTTCTAAACGACCTTTTTTTCCTACTTTAAAATCTTGTGTTACTTGAGCTACAAAAATATCAATCGGTAAATCCTTTTCAATAAAAATAGTAGGCTCCATTTCTTGAGAGCCATCAGGATTAATTTTATTGGTTAAATAATTTGATGGATTATCATTACTATATTTTAAATAATCAATATCAAAATTCAAGGTAGAATTATCCGTTATTTTTTGTTGAAAGTTTAAATTAATAGCTCCATGTTGCCAGATATTTCGTTCCTTTATTTTAAGTGAAAATTCTTCTGTTTGAATATTATTAAAAGTTTCTCTACTAGTATTTTGAGCATTATTAATGGTAAAACGATGGTAGCCTTGTACCACCATTCCGATTCTAGATTTTTCAGAAATTCGAAAATCTGCTCCAACCGAAAGATTGTTTAACCACCAATCTCTTTCATTAAAATTGGTATTTAAAATATTTATCCGATCGGTATCTGCTTCAAAATTTCTATCATAACTTATAGTTCTAGTATTCAATAATCTTTGAAGAGAATAAGAGGTGTAGAGATTAAATCGATTTTTATTAAAATTTAAACTAGCAGATAAATTAGATTTAGGTCGTTGTCCATAAGAAAAGCCAATACCATAAGAACCATTAATTCCATCTTTAGGATTTCTTTTTAAATTGATATTAATTACACCACCTGTTCCTTCCGCATCAAATCGTGCTGGAGCAAGTGCATATATTTCAATGTTTTGAATATTATCACTATTAATACTTCGCAATAACTCTAAAATGACTGAAAATGGTACTGGACGAATTTTCCCATTAATAGCGATTTTGACATTATTATTTCCATTTAAACGGATCACTTCTTGTATCTCTTCTATCTCAATTCCAGGAGCAGAACCCAAAACAGTCAGCGCACTTCCGTTGTTGACAACAAGATTGTCTGCTACATTTACTCGTAAGTGATCCAACTTTTGTTCGTAGAGTTGTTTCTGTGCAGTTACTTCTATCGCTTGCAATTGGGTAGTAAGATTCGTAAGTCGAATTTTTGTAGAAGGAAAATTTTGACTGGTTTCAGTTATTTGAAAAACCGAACTTCGATATGGTAGAAAGGTGAGCGCAGAAACCTCTAAGTAATAAGCACCCGGTTGCGAAATTTTTATATTAAAAATACCTTCCGCATTACTAATGGTTCCTTTTTGAAAAGTAGAATCATTAGCCGAATACAACAATATATTGGCATACTCCACAGGAACTTCTTCCGTGGTAGTTATAGTAGCCGAGATAGTTTGTTGGGCTTTTATTTCTGATAAAGTCAAAAAACAAAAGATAATTGTGAAAAAGAATATTGATCTTGAATTTATCATTATTTAGAATATAGTCTGTTTGTTAATGTTGTAAAATATTTTGTACACTGACTTATTTTACAATAAAGCGATTTTTAACCTCTAAACAAAAAAAGCGGATACTATTCTTTCGAGTAGTGTCCGCTTTGGTGAAGATTTAAATTAACGATCCACAATTTTATAAATTCATTGCGTCGAAAGTATCTCCTTTTCTTAAATCACCAGATTCAAGTCCTTTTCGAAACCATCGAACACGCTGTTCAGAAGTTCCATGTGTAAAAGAGTCAGGAACAACATAGCCTCTTGCTTGCTTTTGAATTCGGTCATCTCCCACGGCAGCAGCAGCAGCCATCGCCTCCTCAATATCTCCTCGTTCCAAAATATTCTGATCCATCTGATACATATGGTGTGCCCAAACGCCTGCTAGAAAATCTGCTTGTAACTCTAACTTGACCGAAAGCTTATTGTATTCCGTCTTAGGTAGCGTTCTTCGACGTCCCTGTACCTCTTTAGTAATACCTAGTAAGTTTTGTACGTGGTGTCCAACTTCATGTCCAACAATATAAGCCATCGCAAAATCCCCAGGTGCATTGAAGCGAGTACGCAATTGATCGTAAAATGATAAATCAATATAGAGTTTATAATCACCTGGACAGTAAAAAGGTCCGGTAGCAGCACTGGCATTTCCACAAGCGGAAGATACTTGACCACTGAACAGAACCAATTTCGGTGCTTGATATTGTTTGCCTAATTGTTCTCTAAAAAGTTTATCCCAGACCAACTCAGTTTGGCGAAGAACAACTGAAACAAACTGCGACAATTCATCATCTTGTCCTGGCATCTCTGCTCTTTGCTGACTAGGAGCTTGTTGCTGCTGTACTTGATTGAGAATTTGTCCTGGATCACCTCCTAGGAAAAAGGCTAGAATTAATAGGATGATTGTTCCAATACCAATACCAGCACCTACTCGAGCACCACCACCAGAACCACGACGATCTTCCACGTTTTTACTTCTTTCTTTATCTTGCCAACGCATAGTTTATAATTTTGAATATTCAATAATGCCTGTAAAGATAGTTATTGCAAAAGGATATTCAAAGGGTTTTTTGATACGGATTGAATTTTAAGAATATAGGCTTCTTGGGATTGGTGTGAGGGAATCACTTTGGGATGAGTTCTAGCTTAGAAAAACAGATTTTGGAATATTAACTTAAGGGCCTACCTAATGAAAGATAGACGATTTTAGAACAACGTAGAATAGATAGGAAATAAAAGAATAGTCCAATTCAAAAAAGGAAAATTAGGGGTAAGAAATAGATCTTTAGAAAGAACTTTGGTCTCGAAATCTTTTATCAATTCCATGTAATGGATTATGATCAAATTCAGAGATCATAGTATCATCTTCTTGAAAAGACCGATTTACCTTTTTAGTTTCGGTAGAATTAGTATTCCATTTTACCCGTGCGTAACGATACAATAGTTTTAGGTTGAGCTGCTTCATATACTAGTGAATTATAATGTTGATGATGTATAAAGGGAGGGGCAAATATGTTCATAAGTTAAGAAAATATTCTTTTAAAAGCAATATTTATGCTAGAAAATTATAAAGAGAAATTAATTTTTTAAGATACCGATAGTGATTCGTTACGGACGGCCCTTTTTGTCTCAATTTTTTTTAGTTAAAACTTATAACACCCTAGTTTTCTATTTCGTTTCACTTTGTGTTTACGGTTTTTTAATTTTCTATTTCGCTTTTTATTTTTAACTTTTTTTGACTTTTTTCGATACTTTTTACTATTGGATTTTTTTGCCTTGGTAGTAGCCTGTTTTTTAGACGGCTTTTCAGCTATAGTGATAGGTGTTTCAGCAACCGTATCTTTATTAGTACTTTGTTCTAACATCTCTGCGGTAGCCGTATTTACTTTTTTCGGGCGAACAGACCAACGCTTCATCTTCGTTTTTGGACGCACGTAGGTAGGTGTAGCAGAAGCCGTTGCACTAGTTAAATTTGGAGCAGTTGGCGGTATTGATTGACCACCAGAAACATTATCTGAGCTAATGGATTTTGGTGTCAATGGTTGATCTGTAGTAATCTTTATTTGCTCATTGACTTTATAGTCATCTAGGTTAAACTGACTATTTAAAATATCAAAATCATTGGCACCTTCTTCCTTAATTACAACGGTTGTTGATGTATGTACATCATCGCGGTATTGCTTCTTGACCTGACTGATAGCTACAGAATCAATCGCAAAAAGGACCATCAGAGTGAGGAATATCTGTTTCGTGTTCATAGGGATAAATTTTAAACATCATCATAATAAAGTGTACTTGGTTATGTATACATTCACTATGGTTATGGTTCAAAATAACGGAAAATATAGAGGGGGTCAATCTTTAGACGGAGCGTAATTGGAAAAGATACTCTTTTTGACAAATACTTTATATAAATAAATATATGTATAGCAAGATTTGAGCCTCTTTAAAGGTAGGTTATGTGTGGATTGGAGCGTTTTAAGATGAATTAACAATTTAAGTTATTCTTTTCTTAAAATCCAGTTTAAGATGAAATTCTCCGAAAAGGAGTCTGAAATCGTTGATTTAGATCTAGGTTATCTATTTTTTTCTTGACAAAAAAAAGAGACCGCCCGTAAGGACGATCTCTTCATATTATTTAAAAGGTTATTTATTCCATAGGGTTAGACCCAATTATCGGGTGAACTTCATTACGTCAGAAATTAACGTTCTTCGTCCTCGATCATTGGAGTAAATATAATATTGACCATCCGCTAGTCTACTTAAGTCCCAGAAAATCTCTGAGGTACCCGCAGATACGATTTTGACCTCAATAATATTACCCATATTATCAGTTAACTCCATTTGTGTATCAGATACCAATGGGTCATTCAATCTCAAGAAAGTTGAACTAGATGCTGGGTTAGGATAAGTATATCCTTCAATTCCTCCATCAATCTGATGCGCTACAATCTCCGAAAATAATAACTCGCCCGTTGGGTGAATTACCTTTAGTCGGTAGTGACTTGTACCAGTCAATGGAGTAGGGTCCGTATAAAGGTAACTTCCCGTTAAATCTCCACTTACCGCTCCAATAATATCAAAGTTATTCCCTCCATCAGAAGATCTTTCAACCTCGTACTGTACATCTGCCATCTCATCAGTAATTGTCCAGAATGTTACGGTGTTTTCTGATCTGTCGATCATGGTACCAAATTCTTGGATAGTTACGGTATTTTGCTCAGGTTGACAAGCACTACTGCCAGCTTCTTCTACGATCAGTACAGAATCCTTATTTACTATACAACCACCGGGTAATTCAATAACCAACTGGACAAAAATCTCCCCTGAATTGTTAAACGTAAAGTTAACTAGTTGACCGCTTTGAGATCCAAGATAGCTAGATCGTGGACTGTTACCGTTGAAGAAATTCCAACTATAAGTCGCGTCACGACCAGCATCTGTGGCTAAAAAGCTAATCTCAGTCTCTGGGCAAATTGCCTGATCTACTTCGAAGTCTATTGTGATACCTGGATCATTAACTTCCTTAGCAACGATATTAGAACTTGCCATGAAATCATTACAGCCAGCACCTTTGCTGAATCGTACATAATAAGTAGACACATTAATTGCACCTGGCGCATAATCAGCGTTCGTTGCATCAGGAATCAATACCCAGTTACGATCGTCTATGCCCGTAGGAGCAATATTAACAAAGCTATACATCCATAGGTACTCATAGGTTCCAGACCCAGTTCCTGGTAATTCGATATTCTGAATAGTTTCACTTGTAAATGCTTCACAATTGCTTTCGTCATCTCCAATGATTCCTCCGTCAATTATATTTTCAGAAACATTTAATAATTCTGCACTGGTCGCTGAACAACCATTCGAAGTAGTTACTGTCAAGTAAGCACTCTTTTCTCCTGGCTCTTCAAAAGTAAAGTCAACTACCAATCCTGTCGCTGTTCCAGCAAAAGGACTATTGTTATCCGGTCCATTGAAGAATGCCCAATCGTAGGTCGCAGTGGCTCCCATTTCTTCAGCAGAAAAAGAAGACTCAAACCCTTGGCAGAAGCTTCTGTCTAAAGTCATCACCGCAGCAATTTCACTACAATCAACGCCTTCTGCTACCGTCACTGTGAATGATGCTGCACAATTGAATTGATCGCTTACGGTTATTGTATAATTTCCAGCTGGTACATTTTCTAAAATAGTAGTAGTAGCTCCAGTATTCCATAGGTAAGTATACCCTGGGAATCCTCCGCTAATACTTGCTTCTATGATTGCATCACTCATACCAGGTGCACTTACAGGTGCTACAATAGTAACGTCTGCATTAATTGCGTCTGTCTGTCCTAGCTCAAAACTTTCTTCTACTTCGCAACCTTCCGTATCGGTAACAGTCAAAGTATAATTTCCAGCACTTACATTCGTAAGATTGGCGTCAGTTGACCCGTTGCTCCAAGTGTAAGTGTACGGAGGAAAACCACCATTTGCATTGGTCATGATAGATCCTGTACTTTCACCATTACACCGTACTGGTATATTGGTAATATTTCCAAGATTTAATGCTTGGTAACCTGGAACATTATAATTAAACGTAGATACACAATTGTTGGCATCTGTTACAGTAAGAGAATATATCTCAGCGGTAAGATCTCCGATAGAAAGTGTCGTTTCACCATTATTCCATAAATAGGTATAAGGTGCTGTTCCTCCAGAAACCTGTAAGTTAATAGAACCTAAATGTGCACAAGTCTCACTAATTATAAATGGATTAGTAGAAGTTGGTAATGGAGAAATAACATTGTACGTCTCAGTTGCAGTACAACCATTAGCATCTGTTATTGTGGCAGTGTAATTACCCATGGATAAATTTCCAATAGATAAACCAAAAAGTCCGTTACTCCAACTAGCAGTATAAGGCGCTGTTCCTCCAAATGGAGAAAGCGAAATACTTGCGTCGTTAGAATCATGACAAGTGGTATTGATTACATTATCATCAGTTTCTAGTAATGGTGTTTCTGTTATCTCATAGCTTCCTGTTTTAACACAACCACTGGCATCCGTAACAGTCAGCGTATGTGTACCAGCCTCTAAACTTACAACTGAATTACCGGATTGTCCGTTATCCCAGGTTACTGCATAAGGTCCATTTCCGCCAGATACAAAAACACGAGCAGATCCATCCATTCCACCAAAACATTTTGGACTTCTAATACTGAAAACGTTAATATCAATGTCTTCAGGTTGTCCTATCGTAGTAGTTAATGTCATTAAACAATTGTTAGCATCGGTTACGGTAACTTCGTAATCTCCTGCTACTAAATTATCGATGGCACTAGTAGTTTCACCATTGCTCCACTGGTAAGTGTAAGGCGCAACACCACCGTTCGCTCCAGCATCAATTGCTCCGTTGTTTCCTTCAAAACAATCTACATCTGTACTATAAAATAGAAATGCATTCAAAGCAGTTGGCTCATTTATTATTGCAGTGGTCGTAAAGCTACACTGATTAGCATCGGTTACGGTAACACTATAGCTTCCAGCAATCAAGTCTTCATTAATCGTTATGTTATTTCCATTGCTCCACTGGTAGGCATATGGTGCACTACCACCAGTAGCAATTATTTCAATTAATCCATCATCACCAGTATTACACCGTACATGGGTAATATTAGTAGTAGCAGTTAAGGCAATTGGTTCGGAAATTTCAAAGATTTCACTTGTAGAACATCCATTGGCATCCGTTACAGTAACTTCGTATGTACCAGCAGTTAGGTTCTCAATCGTTGCAGTAGTTTCACTATTAGACCAGTTATATTGGTAAGGTGCTGTTCCTCCACTCATTATAACATTGATCAATCCATTACTATTTCCTGCACAATCAACATTATTAGTACTTGCTGAAAAAGACAAGGCTGCAGGATCAACGATTTCTACTGATGCTGCTGAACTACAATTGTTTGCATCCGTTACCGTTACTCCGTAAACACCGGCAGTAAGATTTTGAATGTCTTCAGTTGTAGCACCATTGCTCCACTGGTAAGATAAATTACCTGTTCCACCAGTACTTGTGATGTTAATACTTCCTTCATTTCCAGTATTACAAGTTGGCATCGTTGGATCTAATGTAATGTCAATTGCTGTTGGTTCTGTAATATCAAAATTCACATCGATTGTACATCCGTTCGCATCGGTAATGGTACCTTGGTAACTTCCAGCTCCTAAACCTGTTAGACTTTCAGTATCACCTCCGTTGCTCCAGTTAAAAGAATAAGGTGCAATACCTCCATCAACTGTTGCTGCAGATTCACCATCTTGATCTCCAAAACAAGTAGCATTGGTTAGATCAATAGTAACAGATAACATAGTAGGTTCTTCGATAACAACTGTTAATGTATTGCTGCAACCATTGGCATCTGTTGCAGTCACGGTATAAGTTCCTGCCATTAAATTGTCAATGTTTTGACTGAGTTCTCCGTTGCTCCAATTGTAGAGTAACGGTGCTGTTCCTCCGTTAGCAGTAATTGCTATACTTCCTTCATTTCCGCCATTGCAGATAACATCGGTTTTTGCGTCTAACACTACAGTCACTGCTTCTGGAGCAGTAAGAGTAAGGTCTCCAGTCATTTGACAATTATTAGCATCCGTTAAAGTATATTGGTAATTGCCTGCAGATAGTCCAGTAGTACTCGCTTCGGTTGCTCCATTACTCCAGTTATAGGTGTAAGGTGCCGTTCCACCAGAAACGATAATTTCTGCAGCACCATCTTGACTGTCATGGCAAGCTAAGATACTGGTAGCTGTAGCTGTTGTATTTAGTGCAGCTGGCTCTGTAATTTCAATACTGCTAATCGCTTCACAACCAGAAAAATTGGTAACAGTAACAGAATAGTTTCCAGCTGCAAGACCTACTAGACTTTCGCTGGTACTTCCATTACTCCAAATTATATCATTAACTGACTGACCTGGTGTTAGGATGAAACTCGCAAATCCATCTGTACTTCCTGCGCAGCTAACAGAAGCTGAATAATCAAAGTCTACGATCTCAAAAGGAGCACCATCATTAATAATGAAATTATCCGTAATGCTACATCCTACAGCGTCTGTAATAGTTGCTGAATAAGTTCCAGCTACAACATTAATTAGATCTTGGTTTGTAGACCCATCGCTCCAATTAAAGGTATAAGGTGCGGTACCTCCTTGGAAGATTAGATATATTTGACCAGTTGCTTCTCCTTCACAACTTGCATTTACAACATCTCCCAAAATAGAAAGAGCAGTTGGTTCAGTAATAGTAGTATTGATTTCAGTACTACAACCATTATTATCTGTTACTGTTAAAGAATAAGTACCAGCTCCCAAACCTGTTAGATTTTCAGAGGTCTCACCATGATTCCAAACAAAAGTATAAGGTTGAGTACCGCCAGTAGTTGTAATGTCTACACGACCACTTTGATCGCCGTTACAAGAAACATTTTCTACTAAATCTAAATTTACATTAATTGCCTCTGGTGCAGATAATGTTACAGATTCTATTAGACTACAATTATTATCATCAGAAATAGTTACCGTATAAGTCCCAGCAGTTAATCCAGTGATGGCAGCAGTAGTCTCATTATTATTCCATAAGTAAGAATAATTTCCATTTCCTCCAGTAGTAATCACTTCTAAACTCGCATTGGCTCCATTTGCACAGGCGACTTCTTCAGTAGTATTGAGAGTCGCTGATAATGCAGTGGCATCGTCAATAGTAAGTGTAATGCTTTCTTGACAATTATTAATATCAGAAACAGTTACAGAATAAGTGCCTGCAGTTAACTCACTTAAACTTTCATCCGTCGAACCAGTACTCCAGTTATAAGTGTAACCAGCTGTACCTCCACTAACTGAAACAGAAAGGCTACCGGTATTATCTCCAGCACATAATGTTGGAGTAGTTGTTCCAGTAATAACTAATGCAGTTGGTTCAGTTACCGTATAACTTAAGGATAGTTGACAACCATTCGCATCCATAACATTCACATCATAACTACCTGCTGAAAGACCATTTAGGTCTTCCGTCGTAGTACCATTACTCCAGTTAAATGCATAGGGTAGTGTTCCTCCAATAACGGTAAGGTCAATCGCACCAGTTTGATCACCATTACAACTTAAATTAGAAGTTGATTCTGTTACGATCAATTCTTCTGGTTGAGTGATCTCAATATTGTCAGTATGTTCGCAACCATTTGCGTCTGTAATGGTTACTGCGTAATTTCCAGCAGATATTGCTGTTAAGTTTTCAGTAGTCTCTCCGTTATTCCAAAGGAAAGAAAAAGGTGCTTGACCTTCACTGATACTTGTAGTTACCGTTCCGTCTATACCATTTTGGCAGCTTACGTTTGTTGCGTCTAAAGTGGCATTGATAGTAGTAGTCGTAAGAACTATTTCATCTTCAGCAGTTAAACCAGCACAGTCAGTTATAGTTACTAGGTAAGTTCCTGCCGTAGTAACTTGAATGCTCTCGCTTGTCGAACCGTTTGACCAAGCATAGCTAAGGTCGTTAACAACATTAGGTGTACAACAACCTCCAAATACTTTTAAATCATCAATGTCCCAGGCAGAAACAGCAGCACCATTGCCTACTAAATCGTATGCCAATAGTTCAACGGTAAAAGTGGTAATCTCTGAAACGGTAAAGTCGTTATTTCCTGCAAAGTCGAAAGTTTGTGTTTCCCAATTCTGAGAAGTAGGAATGTCTTCTGAGCGGAAAACCTCTACACCAGATTTTAATACCCTGATTCCAAATTTGGTTGGATAATTATTTAAACCAGTATTGCTTGGCAATCCTTCTGCCGACCATAAATAATCTGTCGGAGCTAGTTCTCGGAAACTTAAACCAGTTAAACCCGCATGACCTGTAGAAGGATCTACGGTTACGTTAAAGCGTACTGATTTTCGGTGATTTGCTTCAAAATTATTAATATCAGGCATCCCAACACATACTGCATCTCCAGCATTTTGGGTGAGATTATCATCTGTACAAGAATGTTTTCCCTGAAATCTATAAATTTTACTGGTAGAAATTTCTGCACAATTCAATGAATTAACTGCCGCATCAAATTCTGTGTAAATATAAGTTGAATTATCATTTGTGAAAGCTGCACAATCATTCATATCGTACTGAGCGATCAAGTCATTTCCGGTCGCTGCACAAGATAATTCACAATCAGATTGATTGCCTACGTTTGGTGAAAGAGTAATGGTATCACCTTCACAGAAAGATTCATCTTGACCAAGCGAAACAACCATTGCTGGTGGTGTAACAGGATCAGGAATGATCGTAATAGTTACGATTTCATCATCGCAACTAGTACCTTGCAGATCATTTTCTGAAAATAACTGAGCATAGATAGTATAAGTACCCGGTGTTGGATTCCAGCTAAAGCTGTATGGTAATTGATTTTGATTATTTAATGTTCCACTTACATCAAATCTTAGACTACCATGTGGTCCGTTTACTTCTGCTAGTAATTCTGCTCCTGCAGGTAATTCACTAACGGTATAAACTCCACCATCACCTAGGATTAAATTTTCTGTTCCGTTGGTCAGGGTGAAATTTGAAATAGAGCCTCCACAACTTTGGTCTTCTGTCATTGGAGCACCAGAGACAGACATGTTAAAATCACCATCTGTACCAGAAATGGTAGTACCATTATTTGGTTGACTAACAAAATCTAGAAAGTGCCATCCACAACCATCAAATTTGCTATTAATTTCATTGACATTCGCACCTGTTCCCATTTGGAAAGCAGGACCTCTTCTGCTAACACTGATTTCTGCACCCTCAAAATCTCCTCCTCCATAGAAAGAGCCACTAATGCTGGTGTAGTAGTACCAATCGTCGGTTATGGTAGGTTGGCAGTTATGATCTTTTGGACTCCCCGCAGGAGCGTTAAAAGTACGACCAGCTAAAATAACATCAAAATTCCAAGATTGGGTAGCATTCACATTATTGATCGCAGTACCAGTAAGACGAGCAGTTCCGTCGTCATATTCTACCATACTTCCGTTTGAGATTTGGTAGAGTTTTTCTTCGGTAGTTGTGTTATCTAAGTTTAAATAAAAGGAATAGACGGTAACACCATTACAGTGTTCTGTCTGACCAATAGTACGATCAAAAAGAATGTTTTGTGAAAATACCTCTGAAGAGGTGAAAAAAAAGAGAGTAAGTAGTAAGTTGTAAGTAAAAAAATTGGTAAGAAAGTTTCGTCTTTTTTGTTGGTAAATACCAACAGTTGGTTGACGTCTTTTCATTTAGAATAGTTTAAATTCATGGGATATAAAAAAGTTGATTTTACGGGAGTGTCAGTACGGATCAGGTATCGTCAAGGGAGGACGGTGAAGGGGACAGTAAAAGTGAGTGGATTGTTACAGAAAGTATAACCATAGGTCTATAAACAAATACCTTACCATATGGATTTTCTTGTATGTGACTATTAAAAAAAAAGGACCGCCGTTAGGCGATCCTTATAAATATATAGTAAAAATTTAAGTACCTTCTTTAATCGTTTATTTTCATAACACGACTCAGTAATGATTTTTTACCTTTCTTCTGCATGTAAATAAAGTAATGACCGCTTTCATACATGGTTAAGTCGAACTCTACATCCGTTTCACCAGCAGGAAGCATTACCTTTTCTAGGGTAATTCCCTGTCCGTTAATTAATTCAATCGCAATGTCTTCGGTGTCAGGTTCAGCTAATCTTAGACGCGTAATATCTTGCGTTGGATTAGGGAAAACGTTGACTTCCTGTTTGTCATCGAATCGCATCACTACTTGTTTGATGTCAGAGAAATCGATTGTCCCATCTGCATAGATATACTTTAGACGATAGTAATTAATCCCAAACATCGGAGCATCATCTACGAATTCATAATTTTCAGAAAAATCACCTTTCACATTACCGATAGCTTCAAAGTCATCTTCTCCTGTAGAATGTTCTACTGTGTATTGAACGTTGGCTGGTTCGTTAGAAATTTCCCATGTCAATAATACAGTTCCATCATCTTTAGGTTGAGCGTCAAAATTTAGAGCCGTAACCACCATCAAGGTAATACTATCTCCACAAATTCTTGAGTAACCATCTACAAAAATTTCCTCTCCGTATGTCCCAGTACAACCATTTGGTAAACTTACCTGCAATTGTACATAGTGTGCTCCTGACTCACTAAAATTGAATTCCATCGAATCTCCTTCTCTAGCTCCCAGATAAGTGCCAGTTTGATCTACTCCTCTGAAAATTAACCATTGATAAGTAGCATCAGATTCTTGCAAATCGGCAATGAATTCGATTGGCCTTTTCCAACAAATAAAGTCATCAGTAGTAAATTCTGAAACAAGATTTCCATTAATTGATTTGGCAACTACATTCGATTCTCCAATATAATCTGTACAGTATTCCATACGGCTACAACGGATATAGTAAGTAGTTTCTTCAATCATTCCTGGATCATAATCTAATCCATTAGCATTAGGAATTATTTCCCAAGCTGGATCTTGAATACTAGTAGGTGGTGTAGACTGGTTACTTCTCATCCAAAGGAATTCAAAGTTGCCATTACCGCCAGTAGGACTGGTGAGATTAGTAATAATTGTAGGGTCAAAAGCTCCACAATTTTCTTCGTCCGAACCAATGATTCCTCCGCTCGTAATATTACCTCCAACACTGATCACTCGTTCTTCAGTTGCTTGACAACCATTTGGTAGCGTTACAACTAGCTTAATAAATTTGTCTCCAGGAGAAGTGAATCGGAACGGTACATCGTGACCACTTCTAGTTCCAATAAAGGTAGAAGAACTACTTGGTCCATTGAAGAACACCCATTCGTAAGTAGCACCTGCACCTGAATCTTCTGCAGTAAACTGTGCTAATTCATCTTCACAGAATTGCTGCTGAGTAGTAAAGTCTGCTGTTACATCACAAGCTAAAACTAAACCAGCATCAATACTATTGTCATCTGATTGGCCAGACATAACCATGATAGTTTCAGTCAATCCTGTTACTGGATTTGGATTACTATCTACGTTGTCTCCACTAGTTCCTGTTGCCGTAAATTCGTATTCATCTGATAGTTCAGTTAATGCAAATTTTACAACATATTTACCTGGTGCTACACCAGTAAACTGATAGTTGCCGTCAGCGCCATTTGCTGATTGTGT
>CALGJS010000466.1 GCA_937927835.1 uncultured Saprospiraceae bacterium
GAAGCCACAATATCTGCTCGATTAGAATAAGTGGTTTGATTTTGGACCTGAAGCAAAGTAAAGAAAGCAATCAAGGCCGTTAAAATTGCAGCGATATTGGTTCCTATATTTAACCATTTCATTTTCATTTTATGTTATCTTAAAGTTGTTTAAAATGGTTTACAATATTTTCCGCCACTTCTATTGCTGTTTTATTTGTATTCTCAATTCTAAAAATATTCATTTCAGGATATTCTCCTTCTACCGAATTCATACGATAGGTTTTGTCTTCATTCCGCAATAAATTATCTGAAAATTCTACATCTCTTTTAGATGGTTTGTGTTTCAATCTATTTTCAGTTCGATTTCTTTTCAGTCTTTCAGACTGCTCACAATCTAATTCTACGATAGAAACTTTCGGATTTCTATTCCTAAAAACCTTTTCACTTCCTCTATTCCATAGGGAATGACAAGCTTCTATCTGAGTCGCAGATAATTCCTCAAATCCAAATTTAAGTATTCCGCCCAAAGCTTCTGTCATCACTCCTTTTCTTTGTTATTCAGGATGTGTATAATAGCCTATATTCCAAAGGTCTAGTTTATCGGTCTTTCGGATAGAAATTCGTCCCATAAACTTTTCTGATTCTTTTTCATCAATCGTAAAACCATAGCCAAGACCTGCCTCCCAAGCCATGTGATTACTTCTCAATGGTGCGATTAGTTCGTCTATTTTAGTAGGCGGTTCCCACAGCATTCCGTCATTAAAACCAGGATATCTAGTAGCACTAAAGATAGCAGAAAAATCTGCTTCACTGGGTATTCTTAGGATAAATCTTTTCGTTATGATTTTAAAGTCTTTTGGTATCATGGTAAAAAAACGTTTCCCAAACTTTAAAAGTTTGGGAAACGTTTTTTTAACCAAATATTTTTTCTAATTACCTGGTGATTTATCTCCCTCTATTCTTTAACTGCTTAGTCGGATAAAGAATCCTTGGTTTTAATAATTATTTTAATTATCGTCTATATCTTTTTCTCTTAGGTATTCCAAATAATCTTCATTTATTTTTTCCTCTTCTTTACGTGTTTCTTCTAACTGGATAGCATTTTTTAGGATCAGCTTATCTATAGTAATATTCTTTTTTTCAAGGCATTTTTCTAAAGCTTGAATTTCAGGTAGTACGACTGGATTATCTTTATGAATTTCGAATGCGTTACAAAATATTTCTACATTCTTGGATTTGAAAGACAAAGGCTCATACTTCGACTTATTAACCATTTCATCTGTCTCTTGATCATCCTCCAACCGTATAAAAATTTGCAATGCTTCAAAAAATACATTTATTTCTTCTGGATAATATTTTAGAAGTAAAAGGATCGAATGAATATATATCTGTTTTAATAGTTTCTTTCTTCTTTCCATAATCCGCTAAACTCAATTTAAAGTCGTAAAGCTGATTTAAAATTATCGTTCTAAACAACCAAATATAGTAGTCAAAAAAATTAGGACTACCTGGTATCAATAAAGAGAACCTAGTTCTTTTGTCTAGTGCCAAAATTCTCCCACCGAGATATCCATCACCATCTTCACCAACAATAGGAAATAAAAAGAAAATCGTACAGTCTCTAGCTTCTCCTAATTTATCAACCTCACCATAAGCATTTACATCTAATCCTTTTTCTTTAAGGAATGCTGTACCTATCTCTCTAGCTTCTATTTCGTTCATAAAACTTTTGTAAAATTATTCCTATTCACATTCACATTCACATTCTAATTCACATTCTAATTCACATTCCTATTCCTCCCGTTCACACTTAGCAAGCAAACTCTTCCCATATCCTTTCGGAATCGGTCGTCCTCCCAATGCCATACAGGCATCATAAGAAGACCAAGCATTTTTACAATCGCCATTCTCCATATGTAAGACAGATAATTTAAAAAGGGTATTCTGATTTTTTGGATCGAGTTCGAAAGATCGATTTAAATGAGTTAAAGCTTCTTTCAGAAAATTAGCCGCAGCTTTTTCATCTACAGGCTTTATGGCTTGATATTGCACCATAAAATAAGTCCCATAGTCCGTTAGGAGGTTTGTATTTTCTGGGTCTAAGCTTAATCCTTCTTCATATTGTTCTTTGGCTTTTTGAAAATTTCCCAGTACCATATAAACGCCACCATATGCCCAATAGATATCGGAGTTGGTAGGATCTAATAAATAAGCTTGATTAAAACGATACATGGCCGTTTTGATATCGCGGTAGAGAAACCCAAACCCTTTAGCAATCAGGTCATCAAAGGCTTTTTGACGAGAAACTCCATGATCTGTGCTGGTGATGATAAATTTTCGATCTGCGATTTTTTGCTCTGGTGTCTTTTCTTTATTCCCGTATTTTGGTAATAGTCGAATATCGGTTTCAGAAGCAGCTTCCCAGTCCTCCCAAGTCATTTGTTGTCCGAAAATGGTTAAGGATGATAATAGTAATAATAGTGTTAGGATATTTTTCATTTTTTAAAAATACCATTTATTTCTGAATAATGTAGATCAATACCTCATTTCCCAAATCCACTTAACCACATTTTTATCTAATTCAAAATAACCTATTTTCTCTCCTTGCTCGGCTCTAAAAATTTTATCATTAGGATAATAAAAAATCGAATCATAGATGGGATCTAATAAGGTTTCTCCAGATAAGCTAACAAGGCCGTAGAATCTTTGCGGGTTGATAATAATATTTCCATCGGGTTGTAGATGAACATTTCTATATTTGGGAGGGACAATCATTACGCCTCGCTTATTGATCGCACCTAATAATTGTTTTTTCTTTTTTTCACCAGGCACTTCTTCTGCAAGAACTCGAACTTTGGCTACTCCGAGTCTAAAAGGATAGATTTCTTTAAAATATCGTCCTAAGATATTGTTCCCAGAATCATCTGCGAAAAAATACTTTCTTTTTCTTTTTGGGACATTTTCGTTTTTTAGGATTCCTAGAATTCCTTCTGAAAAGAATTCTGGTTTCCCATTTGAAAAGAAGATTTCGTTTCCATTTTTATCTATTAGAAAATCTTTGTCTTTTTGATGTACAAAACTTATTCCGCCTTGGAAAGAAGTGACGGTTTTAAATGGACCAGAAATTACAGCCTTACCTGTTTTATTGATAAAAGACCAACCACGATTTTTGACTTTCACTGGAACCAATCCTTCTGCAAGCGAACCGATCGCTTCATAAATGGGTTTTGCGATTTCTTCTCCGCCCATATTAATAAGTCCCCATTTTCCTTGACTGGATACTACCCTCGCAAATCCGTTTTCAAATGGTAAGATCGATTGATACTTTGGAGCGCAGATTTCCTTTCCAGCTATATTTAACAAACCGATTTTTTCATTTTTACTATTTAAAAATATAGCTAAACCATTTTCATCAAAAGGCTTGATCATAGCGAAAGTTCCTGGTTTTATTTTTTGGTTACCTAAGCTATCAATGATGGTATAGGCCAATTTTTTATTTTCATCTAAAACAGAAACACTGGCAACGCCTTTATTAAAATCCATTGGTAAAGCATAAGATTCACCGGGTTTTGATAAAGAGGCTTTTGTTATTTTATGATGAAAACTAGGTGTTATAATTTCCTTACCCGTTTTGTCAAAACATCCCCAAAACCAACCTTTCTCTCCTTTAAACCAGCAACGGTTTTCGTGGAAGTCGCCTAGTCCAAGTTGCTGTTGTTGGGTAAAATTCGTTTTAAAAACAATGGCTCCTTTTGTATTAATAAAAGCACAAAAACCAGTTGAATCAATCACCATTGCTAAACCATCGGAGAATGGGCGTGCAAATTTAAAGCGTGGTTTGATCAAGACCGTTCCAGTAGAATCTACAAATCCCCATTTGTTTTCTTTACTTCTATATAGTGCCAAACCTTCCACAAATGGTCTCATCTTGGTGGGATTGACAAAGACTTGATGGCCTTTTTTATTAAAATAAAAAGTAGGTGTTTTTCCAACCGTTATTTGAAAAAAGGATTTATCCTTATTAATATTTTTATAATCAATACTTAATAAATCTTCTTTAAAATTCAATAGCTTTTTTCCAGATAGATCAATCAAGTTAACCTTAGATTTTGGTTTAATCCCAGATTTATTTGGCAACGTTTTATACACCACAGCTCTTTTAGTTTCCTCACTAAAATTACCTACATAATCATTCGTCGCATCCAAAATCAACTCACCTTGTTCATCTATAAAACCCCATTTTGAGTCTCCTTTTTTACCCAACGCGTAGAGTGCGGCGGTATTAATTTTTCCAAAACTGACTTTCCCATCTATAGCCAAATTAAATTCCTCCATAAATTCCTCGACCCTACCAATTGAATATTTAGGAGGTAGGTCTACCTCATCTTTTATATCTGCAAATAATTGGTCTCCAATACAGACTCTGGCCCGACCTGCATGGAAGGCACCGATGTATTGGTAACGAAGCGGTTTTCCATTTCTAAGTAGTTGATTTCCTTCTTGATTGATCAGTCCCATTTTTCCAGTCTCATCTAGGAAAGCGGTATAAGGATTCGTTTTATCAAACGAGCGATAACCCATCATTGGAACCTCATTGACAATCTTATTTTTTGAAATACTAAAAAAGACGATCCGTGCAATTGGTTCTTTAGAAAAATTTTGAGTCACTTTATTTTTAATACCGTTTCCTTTTAAATGCATCACCAAAATGTCAGCAGAAATTTCTTTTATACTAATTACCTCTTCTTCAATGTTCGTTTGCTTTATCGGGTCATCATTATCTTGAATAATCAGTCGTCCATCTTCGTAACGAGCATTTAAATTACTCCAAGTAAGCTTCCCTTCTGGTAGGTATTTTTTTATATACCGAAGCGAATTATACGGCGCTTCTTTAATGTTTCGTTGTTTACTTTTAGAAAATACAATTGTATTACTAATCAATATATCTTCGACAAATTTTCCTTCTGAAGTCAATTTATAAATTACTGCTTTTTCACCACTTGTTTGGATTTGAATGGTCCTTTCACCACTTTTATAAACGGTTTCAAACAAGCAAGGCAATTCATCTTTTTGTTGATTGGTGATCGCGATCGCTCCATATTGATTACCCAATTGCGTAATAGCAATATCATCCTCAAAGTCATATATCTCTGAGTATTTTGGATCTATGGAAGCTATTTTGTTTTTGACCGGTTGCAATACTCCCCACTTACGAACACTGACCGATCCAAATTCACGATCGATCCCAGCAAAATAAACTTGATCCTTATTACTTGCTCTTAGCGTATCAAAATATTGAGAATGAATTTTACCTTTAGAATCGACCAGTTTATATTTAATGGATTTTTCTCCTTTGGGAAGGAAGGATTGGATGGCATAGGTTTTATCGATGGGATAAAAATCAGGAACTAATTGTCTAGATTCTCCCGCACCTACTAGCTTAACTTTCAACGTTTTTATGATTTCGAAATCGCCTTCTAAACTTCTCAATATCAACTCATTGGCACCGGTATTATGATAAGGCACCAAAGCAAACATCTGGTCTGTTAGTTTTTTTATTTTACTAAATGCTCCAGGTTGTTTAGAAAAATTACCGTCTGATTTTTTAGAAATAAAATATTGCCATTGAGTAGCAAGGTCTTTTTTTACGCAAATTACTTGTTCATCAATGACTTCAATTTCTTCGTATTTATCTGGTAAAACGGGCGTTCCGGTAGTATCTATTAAGGTCCAATACGTCCCGTTTAGTTGTTTTTTAACTTTAAACAATCCAGAAATTCCAGCTGTTTTTATTTCGGCATACTGGTGGTCTAAGATCAGGTCACCCTCTTTATTTTTAACGGCCCATTTTCGATTTTTTTTAACAAAAAAAAACTGAAGACGATCATCAGCGCTTTCTCCTTTGATATCATCGTAGATCATTCCATCCAACTCAATTTCTTCTTTTGCATTAATTAATTGAAACCCTTCATCGATTTCAACCGCATGATAGTTTTGAGAAATAGGACGAATCCGATTATATTTATTAGGAATAGATTCTTGAAGAAAATTGTTTAATAATCCAACTTTATTATCTATTTCAAAAAGTCGAAAAGGTGATGGCACCGGCTGATCATCCGCGATATTCCAAGGCAAATACACATCACCGATATAGTCATAACGAGGCGGAATCAGCGTATCAATAAAGCTACCATAAAACTTTGCATATCCCCATTTGTGATCTACTCGAATAGGGTAAACGTATAGATCATCCGATTGAGAAAAAGTACTATTCGATATTAGAAACCAAATAAATAGTAGGATGATTCGTTTCATATGAAGGCTAAAATATTGGACTTTATTTTAATCGTTTAATTTTTAACAACCACCAATCGCTGCGTATTAGAAAAAGTTTTGGTTGTAATTCGCACCATATAATTACCATTTGGTAAATTGGAAACATCAAAATTGACTTTATTTTTTCCTGGTGTCGACCTATTACTTTGAGTCGTGACGACTCGACCATTGGCATCCATAATTTGGATAGGAATTTCCATAGAAACCTCACTCTTAAAACTCAGGGTCACTTGATCGGTTGCGGGATTAGGATACAGTTTTATATCTTGAATTGGGTCTACCTTTTCATTACTAGCCTCTGAGAGTAATTCATCTAAATCTTCTAAAGATTCGATTTTATTTTCTTTTTTATCCAAAGAAAAAACAAAGTCGTTTCCATTAGCCTCCATCAACTCCTCTTCTTGTGCTTCAAAATCGCTTTCGGTAAATACGGCTGCAGAGTTATCAGGCATTACTGCCAAAATCTTATTATCAGCATTAGGATCAAATCGAAGTTTGTCCCAGTCTCTTTTCGGTAGATTAACTACCGTTCTGCCATTATCTGTAATAAAATAAATCATGGTCTTATTTTTCACCATATCCGGTGTATCCTCTATTTCAAAATCAGCATTTAAGGCAACTGGATTTTTTATTTTCCACATTCTATCGTAGTTGTAGCGACCAAACCCTCTTACGGCAGCCATTCTAACAAACGTTTTTCGATTTTCAATTAAAGCTTCTTGGTTTTGTAATAGTTCTACGCCTGCTTTAAAATCGGCGAGTTCCTTTTGATATTCGGCATTGGCTTTATCAATTTCAAGTGCTGTGGGAGCAGTCTTTACTTCTATTTGATACATCTTATCGCCCAACAAAGTTAGTTCATAAATCTCTTCCTTTCCGTCGATAAGTTTGATCATTTTTTTATGCCAGATTCCAGGCTTTCTAATCCATTTGTTTTTTTCAGGCGCTTTTGATGGGTCGTTTCCTACGTAGATAAGTACCACTGGATCTTGACTTTTTAATTCCGGGCATTGACTCAAATCTAGGTCATTAAAAACCAATTTATTTGCCTCACTAAACTGAGGTTTTACTGGTTTCTTACTAGTCTGTTTTTTTAATCTTTCGATTTTACGTTTGGTAGCCAAAGGCGTCATATCTTGCGTTGGCCCTTCCTTGGCAGCTATGGCTCCTTCGTTGTCCCAGTTTCCTTTTTCTTCATCAAACGACCAAAAATCATATGCTCCTTCCACATCGGAAGCTAAAGCAATATCAATGGTTTTTCCTTCTACCATTTGAATCGGCTGTTGATTTTGTTCTCCTCTTAATTCAAACATGCCAGCAGATTGCATCTGTTGTACTACGCCATTTTCATCCATAAACTTCATTGGAATTCCGGAGACGATAATTTCAGCAGCACTATGAATTTCTGTAAATTCTAAATCAACCGAACCCGAAACAGGTTGACCATCTAAATATTCAAAAGCATTGGCAGGTACGTTAATGACCGTTCCTGTTTTAAGGGTAAATGATTTTGGAGAAGTAGGATCGGAAAGGGTTAATACATCTGGCTTTTGGCGAACATTCGTAAAAGGTTGGCTGACCAAGAATTTAGTAGGTGCCTGATCCATTGAGGTGGCACCAACCACCGTTTGATCATTTGTATTATCTTGTTTTACATCATTTTTACAACCAATAAAGGCAGACAACAAAACCAGTAATAAGCAACTTAAAGAGAAGAAGGTTGAGATCGTTTTCATATTTTTTTTATTTGTGAAGCTGTTTAAAAATAACCTATTCCTTTATCATAATGAAGATACCATGAATTAGTTACAAACTAAAAAGATTTAGGATCATCCATTCTTTGCTCAACTAAAAAATTCTTAATAAAATAACATAACGATTTATTAAAAATTCCATCTCAGCATCTTAGACGAATAGAGCAGTAAATTTGTTTTATAACTCCTATAAATAAAATCGTTCAAACTCTTCTCTAAAACACAAAGTTTTCATGTCCGTCATTCTGTCAATAAATAACACACCGTTTAAATGATCTAATTCATGTTGAGCTACGACCGATGCAAAATCTGATAATTCTTTTTCGAAAAAATTACCAAATCGATCGTAACCTGTGATTTTCACTTGAGCCCATCGCTTTAAGTTTCCTCGGATATTTGGAATCGATAAACAACCTTCCCAGCTATCTAATTGCTCCTCACCAATGGGTTTAATTTCTGGATTAATGGCGACTAATAATGGGAAAGAAGGTTTGTCAGGATAACGCGGATTATTATCAACTTCCATAACAAAAATCCGTGCTAAAACATCTACTTGTGGTGCGGCAATTCCTGCGCCGTCTTCGGCTCTCATCGTGGTGATAAGATTATCGATGAGTTGTTGATATTCGGGTGTTTGGATCTGATCTGTAGAAATAGGTTGAGCCGTTTTTCTGAGGTTAGGGTGCCCCATTTTTATGACGGGAAGAATATTTTTCATTAATATTTTTTTTAGCGTAAGCTAAAATACGTAAAAAAGAGAAATATAAAATTAAGGTTGGTTTTATCTAAAGAAAAACCTTTTAGAAATACATCAATATTCTATCATAAAAAATGCACAACCTCCCGAAGGATGCCATGCATTCAAGTGATAAACGTATTTCAGCAACTAGATACGTATAGTCGTTCCATCAAATAAAGGAATGGTCATCGAGAACGTTTCTTTAAAAAGTAATTTCTGTTCTTCAAGAATTCCAATAGCTATTTTTTCACCCATCAATAGAGATTCATAATAATCTGTGAAGTAGTGTACGCCTGCCCAATTTCTACCGATAGAAATATTAGAAGCCAATTTATTTAACTCTCCTTCCACCGTTAATTCCACCTCATTTCCAAGTTGATCCAGCACCGGAATTAACTCTAATTTCTTTCCATTCGTTGTAGAAACATATGCTTTATTAGCGTCCGAACCATTCGGTTTAAATTTGGCTTGGCAATCAAAAAATGCTTTTAGAACCGTAATACAAGCACCAGCAACGGTGGCATGTCCGGCACCATAAGCAGGATGCATGGGAGATCCTTCGGTAAATGCCATCGGTAATAAATAGTTTTTATCCTTCGTTTTGGTCGACTCAAATAGGTTTCCGTTCTCACTATTAATTAGTCCTAGAATAGAATGATTACTTGTTCCGATCGCTTCTCGCATTTCTATTAATTCTTTTGAAAT
>CALGJS010000467.1 GCA_937927835.1 uncultured Saprospiraceae bacterium
ATCATGAGTGGAATGCCCGTACCATTTGAACCTATGATTTGTCAAGATGATACGGTTTATGTTAATGGAACTCCTTACTATTTTGGTGAGGATGTAGGAACAGAAACATTTACCGTTAGTGGCTGCGATTCTATTGTTGAAGTCGACTTAGGTTTCTTTCCACTCGCCACCCATACCATCGATGGAACCTACTGTCGAAGTGATACTGTTTATGTAGATGGTATTCCTTATTATTTTGGAAATGCAGTTGGAAACCAAACTTTAGAAAATGACAATTTCCGTGGTTGTGATTCTTTAGTCACCATTGCTCTAAACTTTCACCCGCTCTACGAAGGCACTGATAATCGACAGCTATGTAATGGACAAACTGTTTTCATCAATGGTACCGAATATGGCGCATCACCGTTACCTCAAACTGGTGTGGAACGTATTACCACCGTCGCACCGAATGGTTGTGATTCCCTGGTCACGGTAACGATTACCCTTGTTGATGGCGTTACGGTAACCCGTGACGATGTATTATGTCCAGGGCAAACTATTTTTGTCAATGGGCAAGAATATGGAGAAAGTCCACTGGATCAAATGGGTACTCAAGTAATTCCTTTACCCAATGGTTGCGACTCTACCGTTATTATTGATATTTCTTTTCAAAATCAAATTACAGATAATTATGTACCTTTCTTTTGTTATGATCAGACCATCGAAATCAATGGAACTACTTACGGAAACCCAGCCTTAGGACACGAACAAAGTGGTACGGAAACAATTCCAGGAGTAGATGGTTGCGATACCCTAAGACAAATTTTCATCAACATCCTATCTACTAGTGAAGCGGATACGACCTTCATTATTTGTGAGGGTGGCTTTGTTGAATTTAATGGAACCACCTATAATGCAGGAACAACTTCTGGAACTGAAGTATTTGATAATGTAGATCCAAATGGTTGTGATTCCACCTATAATGTTTCGGTCATTATTTATCAACCAGAAGAAGCCAATATTACGCCTCAAGTTTGTCCAGGACAAGCGTTTGTGCTCAGAGGCAGAATATTTAACGCCGCAGATCCAAGTGGAACCGTTGTCTTAGACAATGAAGGATTTTATGGTTGTGATTCTACTGTAAATGTAGCGATCAGCTTTTATGATTCTTTAAAAGGAAACTTCACACGCACCATCTGTGAAAATGATAATTTCACTTATAATGGAACGCTCTATGGAGACGGTGGCGCTGATGAAGGCATGGAAGTAATTTCTGGAGTTGGAGCGAATAGTTGTGATTCTTTTATTCAAGTAACGATTAACTATTACCCAGCAGTAACTGGAGAATATACGATTCAACTTTGCCCAGGTGAAAGCGAGGTATTTGACAATACCTTATACGGTAGTCAAGACGGTGGTGTTGACAGTGGTTTTGAAACATTGGAAGGAGACGGCTTTGGCGGATGTGATTCTACTGTGAATGTAACGGTTGTTTATTTCCCTGATCCTTCTCCTGGTTTTTATGAAGAAAGAATCTGTCAGACCGACACCTTATTTTATAATGGAACGGCTTATCATTTGGGTAATACTTCTGGTATTGAAAATATAGGTACAGAAGCCTTCAATGGTTGTGATTCTTTAGTCGAAATAAATGTTCAATTTTTTCCAGAATCTATTAATCGACAAGATCCTACGCTTTGTTCTGGAACGACCGTTGAAATCAATGGAACTATTTATGGAGAAGCTCCTATGTTTTTAGAATATGATTCTATTGTTTTAGAAAATGCCAGTTTCCGTGGTTGTGATTCTATCATCATTGTTGACTTAAGTTTTAATTCTTTTGTAGAAAACAATATTGGTGGAGAATATTGTGGCTGTGAAGAAGTAGTGATTGATGGTCAAACTTTTGACTGTAATAATTCTTCCGATACCCTCACATTTATTGGAGGTAGTTATACCGGTTGTGATTCTATTGTTAATATTAATTTGAATTATAACGAAGCACCTGTTTTTGACTTGACTGAAACGCTTTGTCCTGGCCAAACCATCACGGTTCGAGGTACAGTTTACGGAGAAAGTTTAAGAACTGGTGTTGAAGTTTTCCCTTCAGCAACCAGTGCAGGCTGTGATTCTACGGTGAATATAGACTTAGATTTCTATCCTGCTGAAACCAGAGAAATTACGGCGACAATTTGTCAAGGTGATAGCATTTTAGTCGGTGATACTTATTATAAATTTGCCGGAACCTTTAATGAAGTGGTCCCAATGGCTACAGCCAATAACTGTGATTCTATCCTGATTCTAAGACTTCAAGTAACGGAACCAGAACCCGTAGAAATAGAGGACCTGGGAGAAATTTGTAGCTCCTCAAATCCGATTGAATTACCTATGCCACCAGGCATCAATGGTGATTGGTCTGGTCTTGGTGTCACTGGAAACATGTTTGATCCGGCTACCCTCTCCGATGATATTACGCTCACTTTTACACCAGAAGATGGTAGTTGTGCAGCACCAAATTCAACCGATATTACCATCAGCAGCTTCTCTTCAAGTACGGTTACGGACTCTATTTGTCCAGGTGAGATGCTAACCATCTCTGGCATTGAGATTACCATGCCGGGGAGTTACCAAGATACCCTGGCAGGAGCTACCTGTGATTCTTTAGTCTTTATTGAAATTACAGCAAAGACACCCGTAGCGATCGCACTGGAAAGCATCCCTGCGCTTTGTGCAGGAGACGCACCAATCCCTTTAAATCCTATCCAGGATGGCGTTGCTGGTACCTGGGATGGAATGGGCGTAAACACCGCAGGAAATGAATTTGATCCAGCTACGCTCAGTGGAATGGTTGACCTCACTTTTACTCCAACAGAAATGGGTTGTTTTATGGCTACGACTACCCAAGCCACCATCAACGATGGCGGTCAAGTGGTGCTGGAAAATCCCCCACCAACCACAATCTGTGCCATCGATGATCCGATTAGTTTAGAATTAATTCAATCAGGTACCCAAGGAAATTGGTCTGGTGATGGAGTTACGGATAATAGTTTTGATCCAAGTCTAGTAACTGGTAATAATATTGAACTAACCTTTACGCCAACCAATGGAGGTTGTGTTATTGCCAATAGTACTTTTATTCAAATAAACGAAGCAACACCTGTCGTACTTGAGTCACTAGGAATGGTTTGTATAAACAATTCGGTAGCACTTCCTTCCACATCGCCCACAGGTGTTCCGGGTACTTGGGATGGTCCTGGTGTAAATCCGGCCGGAGATGAGTTTGATCCAAACATTGTAGGAACTGGAGATTTCACTTTAACCTTTACACCAAGTGGTGATGAATGTTTTACCGCGAATACTACAATCATCATGGTAGGTAGTTTTGCTACTGGATCTATCGACGAATCTATCTGTGAAGCGACCGGAGAAACAACGGTGATCAATGGAGAAACTTACACAACTGCAGGTATGTATTCGCAAACCCTTATGTCTGTTGGTGGTTGTGATTCGATTCTTACTATTACCATTACCGATGCAGCCACAGAAATCATCCTAGATCCCTTACCTGGACTTTGTAGTTCTGGAAGTGTATTCGATCTACCGATGATTCAGTCTGGTATTTTAGGAACTTGGTTAGGTACGAATGTCATAAACGGAAATAGCTTTGATCCGACGGATCTAAATGGTTCTTATAACTTAGAATTTATTCCAAATGCTGGAGCTTGTGCGGTGAGTGCTAATATCAATATTGAAGTAAGCGATACTGCCTCGGTAATGATCACAGAAAGTATTTGTGTGGGAGATTCCATGGCTTTAGGTGATATGTTCTACTTTACCTCTGGAACATATACGGAGACTATTCCAGATGGTTCAGTGGCCGGTTGTGATTCCATTACTACGCTTAATTTGACGGTTGAAAATACCGCTTATACTTTAGATAATTTCGATGCACTTTGTGAAGGTGCAGATCCCATCACGCTCCCTATCCTACAAGATGGAATTAGCGGAAACTGGGAAGGAACTGGAATTACTGCTAATACAAATATTTTTGATCCAATCGGATTGTCAGGAAGTGTCTCCATTAGTTTTGTGCCAGATGCGAATGCTTGTGCGGACTTAGCAACTACGGTGATTGAGGTAACAGAAAATAATATTTCCAATCTTGAAGCAACGATCTGTGATGGAGAAACTTATAGTCTAAACAACGTAGATTATACAACTGCCGGATCGTATATGCAAACCCTTGCTGGTTCAGGTAGTGATTGTGATACACTATTGAATTTAATTTTGACGGTAGAATCTGTTGACAATTTACCTGCGGCTAATGCAGGAAACGATCAGGAAATCTGTGGCGATGAAACCAGCCTTTCAGCGATCACTAGTAATGGAATTACCGGTTATTGGGAAGCCATCATTGGAGCACCGATGATCGTAGATGACACCAATCCAACAACCAGTATTGGTGATCTACAAGCAACCGATTATCAGCTGCTGTGGGTTGTTTCTTCTGAGTTCTGTCCCGACTACGATCAAGACACTGTAAGCATCTCGGTAGCGATGGACGAACCATTAGCAGTCATGGATTCCTTTTTATTGACAACCGCAAATCCAACTATAGAATTAGACTTGACGGCAAATGATGATCTTCCAGAAGACTATGTCGTCACTTTATTAAACGAGCCTACTACTGGAACAATCGAAAACGTAGAAAATGGTATTTATGAATATACAGCGGAGGAGGAATTTGAGTCTGGTCAGATCATTTTAGGCTATCAAGTTTGTAGTGAAATTTGTCCGGAGTTATGTAGCCAAGCAGCGATTGTTATTAATTTATTAGAAAACAATTTACCAGTAGTAGAAGTACCAAGTGGAATCACCCCTAATGGAGATGATAAAAATGAACAATTGGTTATTCCAGCGATCCGAGACAATCCTGAATTATTTGAAAAAGCGGAACTAATTGTTTTTAGCCGCTGGGGAGATGTCGTTTTCCAAGCGCAACCTTATACCAATAATTGGAATGGATC
>CALGJS010000468.1 GCA_937927835.1 uncultured Saprospiraceae bacterium
AGGTTTACTAATTCTCCCCTCCAACTTTAAAATTCGAATCTTATTTTCCACTCCTAAAATTTTCCAAACGAAACCCAACCACAGACAAAAAATCCATGACTGGGCTTCCCAAAAAATCATTACCATTCAATCAAAAAAATTATTCATAATAACACAATTGAAGAGATCATTATTAATTATTAATTACCACATTATTCACTAAAAAATTACTACTTAACCTTCACCACCTTAAGCCAAGTCCGCACACCCTCCAATTCCACCTCCACAAAATAAACCCCAGCCGGACCTTCAATTCGCAATTCTTCAGATCCTCCTCTTAGATTTTGTTTAGCTTCCATAACCCGCCCCGTCAAATCTACAATTCTAATGTTTAGATTTTCTAGATCGCCAAAGTCTAATCGAAAATCTCCGCGTGTTGGATTGGGCATGATAGACAATTGATTTTTAAACCAAGCATCTTCCGTATTTACAAGATCAATAAAATTACATTCAGAAGTAACCATACAACCGTCTTGCCTAATGATCACTGCGTAATTTCCAGTAACGGGAGCCGTAAAACTTTGTTCATTAGCATCTTGAATAACAAAGGCCGTGTCACATTCAATCCATTCATATTCGGCACCTGCTAATAATGCGGTAATGGTATTATCTTCAACGATCACTCCATTGTCCAAAGGCTCAAAAACGGTCGTCGTCGTCACCACCGAATCACATCCAATGGAACTAACTAAGGTCGTCACCTCAATACCAGCATCGTCCGGATCACAAGAAGTAGTAAAAATTTCCGTACTATCGGTTGGTAAAAATTCAGTCGTTATCGTTATAATAGAATCACAGCCATTTGTATTGATTAAGGTAATTACTTCCGTCCCTACCTCATCCGAATTACAAGTCGTAGCAACAAGGAATATTTCATCCGTCGGAAAATAAATCGTGGAAAAGTTGATCACCGAATCACAACCACTAAAGGCCCCACCTTCAATAATTTCTGTGAAAAACGGTGGAATGGTGATATCACAAGTACCAAAACTTTCTGCACTCGTCGCAACGGGATAAAAAACTAAATTCACCGTTACAATCGAATCACAACCTGTATTGAAACTCGTCATCGTTTCCACTCCAATTGGATTAATAGCATTATAAACAACCCCATTAACAATCACTTCATAACCATCTTCTTCACATCCTGTATAATTTTCATTGGTCATAATCGGAGGACAAATACAATCTTCTACAACAACCACCATCGGATAAGTTTGAGCTGGACAGCCATTGTTAGCAGGTGTTCTATATTCGAAAGTCCAAGTACTTGGGGCGAGAACCCCAGTAAAATCAACACAACAGAGATTACTAAGATCAACGCCTACTCCATCTACATCAAACCAGACTCCTCCCGTAAATCCAGCGGTGATTAAACTATTAAAATCCAATTGGCTAGAATTTCCATTATTGTTATTATTACAAATCGTAGCCACAGAAGTTACCGTAGCCGTATTAGGTGCTGCCACATTGATCATTACTTCTGTCAAAACATCCCCACAAATTGTGGAACTAACGGTATATCTAAAAATATAGGTAGCAGGAATTTGTCCATCTCCATCAAACTGATCACCAGAAAATCCAGTGGAAGGGACAGTAGAGATTTCCGACCAATCTCCACCAAGATCTGCTCCAGTTAGCAAAGTATTTAGATCAACTATTCCTTGTTCGTCGTTACACATATCGAGCGGTCCTGTAGCCGTCCCAGCATTCGGTGGAGTCACAAAAATCAAATCAACAATAACAATAGAATCACATCCATTCACATCAACTGCTTCTAACAACTCCACCCCATTAGGATTTAATTCGCTATAGGTTGTTCCATTAACCACCACTGTATATCCGTCCCCTTCACAACCGATATAGGTTTCTGTTGACATACTTTGTGGGAAAAACGTTAAGTCGACACAAATAATCGAATCACAACCATTTTCTGATATAAGCGTTTCGCATCCCATCGGGTTGAGTTCATCGTATAAAGTTCCATTTACTAAAATGCTTTCTCCAAAACATAAAGTTTCATTGATAAAAATAGTAGGGTTTGACTCGAATGCTAAATCAATCGTCACAATCGAATCACAACCATTCACTGCTTGATAAAAAATCTCACCAGAAGGATTATTTTCATCAAAAACAATTCCCTCTAAAGTAAAAGTTTGTCCAGCACATAATGTCTCGTCGATCAGTAATTCGCTAGGTGGTAAAACAGTTAAGTCGATGATAATCGTAGAATCGCATCCAATTATATCGGTTAATATTTCTGTATAGGTGCCAGTTTGGTCTAATACGGTACCTCCACCAGTGATATATTCGTCACAAGTTGTTATAAAAAGATTGGTAAAGTTAGGTTCACAACCATTTTCCCAGGTGACCACCAATTCCGGAGCCGTACCGATATCTTTGGAACCAAAGCGATAAGTAGAACAATCTGTCCCTTCTACTCCTATGATTAAAATCCCAAAATTAGAAGAAGGATCGGCAGCCCAAGCCTCCACTTGAGCAGCAAAATTGGCAGAGGAAGGAAAACTAATCGTCTGAAATTCTTCCGTAGTTACTCTGCTGGATAATAAAATAGGATCATAATCACCTCCAGGAGTACTCCAAAACGAAGTTCCTAACATGGCATCTGTCCAAGTCGCATCAGGAGCAACTGCGGGCGCACCATTTCCACCTCCACCAAAAGTAAAAGAAGTTCCTTCGCCCCAATCTTGCGTGACAGCATGTATATCAATAATTCCATCTCCCATCCCTCTGGACTTTTCAGCACCCAGTTTTAGTTCCACATTCGTAACCATTGCACCGCTCGGAATCGCTGATATATCAAATTGAATCAATGCTCTGCGGATATTTCCCTGACAGGTTTGTCCAGCAAAAATTTTCCCCTCACCCAGAGATTTTGTTCCACTTTCATTAAACATACTATTGTCCTTCATAACTGGCAAAATGCTCGTATTTTGAGCAAAAAGACTAGTAGAGAAAATTAATAAAATTGAAATTATTGTTGGTAGGCTGTACATTTTCATAAGCTTATATTTTATAATTTTTCGTAATAGATAAAAGGCTTTTACTACAAACGAAATTAAGTTTATTTTTGGGTTTAAAAAAATCTATTTTTATCGCTTTGCTCTTAGAATAAAAATATGGAAAAAGAAGCCGCATCTATTTTTGATTTGAAATATTGGGAAGATCAACTTTCCCGCGGTAATTTTGATTATCAAGGTAAGCAACCTTATCCTTATATTGTATTGGACAATTTTCTGCCCAATGGTTCTGCCAAAACAGCGATGAATGCTTTTCCTGCAGTAAAAGATGAAGGATGGATTCACTATCTTCATGTCAATGAAAAAAAACATGGTCTAAATAAATTAGACTTAATGCCATCCTATATTCGGCAAGTCATTCAAACGCTTAACCATCCGGATACTGTAAACTTTATTTCTAAACTAACAGGGATCCCAAACCTAAAAGCTGATGAGTCCCTCGAAGGAGGTGGATTACATCAAACCTGCCGTGGTGGTTTTTTAAATGTCCATGCTGATTTTACGGTTCATCCTCACAAACGACATTGGCGTCGAAGAGTGAACCTTTTAGTTTATCTCAACGAAAATTGGGAAGAATCTTATAACGGACATTTGGAATTATGGTCTCGTGACATGACTCGATGTGAGAAAAAAATTGCACCGCTTTTTAATCGTTGTGTGATTTTTAATACCGACGAAGATTCTTATCATGGTGTTCCAGAAACCATTTTATGTCCGGAAGATATGACGCGTAAGTCTATCGCTTTATATTATTTTACAGAAGAAGAAAAAGCACCAACTTTAAGATCCACCAATTATAAAGCACGACCGGGCGATGGATTAAAAGCGATCCCGATTTGGATTGACAAACAATTAATCGCAGTATATACTAGTCTTAAAAGAAGGTTGGGTCTCAATGACGATACCATCAGTAAATTCCTCAATCGGTTTAACCGCAAAAAATGAAAAACCGTCTTGGCCAATACCCGCTCTGGCCGCTAATTATTTTAAGTGCGCTACTATTCATTCCTTTTTTAGGAGGCGTTCGACTTTTCGATTGGGATGAAATTAATTTCGCAGAAATCAGTCGGGAGATGCTTGAACTAGGTGACTATTTTCGAGTCCATGTCAACTTTAAACCCTTTTGGGAAAAACCTCCTTTTTTCTTTTGGTGTCAGGTTACCGCTATGAAAATATTTGGGGTTGATGCTTTTGCAGCGCGTCTCCCAAATGCGATTTGTGGTCTTTTTACCATAGGCATTTTATATAAAATTGGAGCACGTTTATACAGTCGACGATTTGGCTTTTTATGGGCCACCGTTTATCTCGGTACTACCCTGCCACATCTTTATTTTCGATCGGGAATTATCGATCCTATCTTTAACTTATTTATCTTTTTAGGCTTGTATATTTTCCTACTTTTTTATTGGAAAAAAGAAGGGATGGCTTCCAATATTAATTTGACTCGAAATCGCTGGACCTATCTATTTTGGGCTGGTTTTTTCGTAGGAATGGGCGTTTTAACCAAAGGACAAGTTGCTTACTTAATCATCTGTCTATGCTTCTTTGTTTATTGGATTTATCAACGGTTACGAATGTATGTTAACATACCGGAGTTTTTGTTTTTTACAATCGCTGCTTCCTTGGTTACCTTGAGTTGGTATGGAATAGAAACCCTTTTACATGGGCCGTGGTTTATCGTTGAATTTAATAAATATCAGTTTCGATTATTCAGCACCCCAGATGCGGGACATAAAGGTTTTCCGGGCTATCATTTTGTGGTCTTATTGGTGGGATGCTTTCCCGCTTCGGTTTTTGCCATTCGTTCTTTTTTTAAAATGCCAAAACCAGCACATGCCTATCAAGAGAATTTTTCTTTATGGATGACAATACTTTTCTGGGTGGTTTTGATTTTATTTACAATTGTAAAATCTAAAATTGTCCACTACTCTTCGATGTGTTATTTTCCATTGAGCTTTTTAGCGACGAAAGTTATTTATGATATTATTGATGGAAAAATTTTATTGAATCGTTGGATGAAATTTGGGGTTGTTTTTCTGGGTTCCTTGTTTATTATTGCGGTACTCTTGGCGCCTTTTATTGGACAAAACCCAGAATGGTTATATCCTATTTTAAAAAAACCATTTGCTCGTGGCAATTTGGAAGCGAATGTCAATTGGTCGACCCTATCATTTCTTCCAGGCATTATTTTAGCGGTGAGTCTTTTTCTATTTTTAAAATATAATAAAACTAAAAAAATAGAAAAAGGATGCTACGCCCTCTTCCTTGGAAATGCTTTCTTCATCTTTTTCACCCTGATCTTTTTCATAAATAATATTGAACAATATTCGCAGGCTGCTGCCATGGAATTTTACGAGTCCAAAGCCGATCAAGATGTCTATGTAGAACCACTTTTCTTTAAATCTTATGGCCAATTATTCTATGGAAAAAGAAAGAACCTAACACACCTTCCCGAATACGGCGAACAATGGTTACTAAAAGGGCCTATAGACAAAGACGCTTATTTTTTAATAAAAATTCATCGAGTTGGACAGATGGAAGCCTACCCTGATGTCAAAGAAATTGGAAGAAAAAATGGGTTTGTTTTTTATCATCGAAAACGGCCGGGGAATTAGAATTAGAATTAGAATGGGAATTAGAATGGGAATTAGAATGGGAATTAGAATGGGAATGGGAATGGGAATAGTCCTACAAGTATTGTTTCGCGATAATAGGGAAAAATTCTAATTTTAATTCGCATTCACATTCTAATTCATTTTTCAAACTCGTCGACAAGAAAACGATTAGAAATAAAATGAGATCTTTTTTATAAAATTTTTTTTTGAAGAAAAATTTCAACGTTTTAGATAATCCGCCTTATTAAAAAACCAAACAAATATAAATTTATCCACTTATATCCTCCCTATCCCCTGTGAAATGCTTATTTTTGGCGCGAAATAATTTTATACAACAAGAACTTGTTAAAAATTGATAGAAACTTGGTTGTAAGTCCTTGATTTACAATTAGTTTTCTCCTTTAATTTTCAATAACTTCTAACACCTATCATTTGGGTGAAAAACTATCATCAACATTATGGCTCGAAAAAGAATCGCAATTAATGGTTTCGGACGAATTGGCCGATTAACACTACGTAACTTGTTAGAAGCAAGAGATGTAGAAGTTGTAGCA
>CALGJS010000469.1 GCA_937927835.1 uncultured Saprospiraceae bacterium
GAAGAAAACTTAAATGTTTTTGTATCATTGCTTTAGTCGGCATACGAAAGGCGGGATGATTTTTTCGTAAGGCCACCAGTTTTTTATAATACTCAAAATGTGTCTGGTATTCTTTTTTCAAATCCCAGCGTAACCAATTGACGGATTCGGGAGATTTGTAAGAATTTTCATCTCCATCTTTACTTCTCAATAATTCTGATCCGGCATGTAGAAAGGGAATCCCCTGAGACGTTAAGACGATGGTATTGGCCAACCGATGCATCTTATTGAGTTGGTCTTGAGAATGTTTACCTCCTTCTGGCGTGTGATTAGATAAGGTCAATCGATCATAAAGCGTATGATTGTCGTGGCAGGATGCGTAATTGACACATTGAGAAGGACGGTTGGCAAAAGGCGCATTGGAATAATTTACCGCACCATAATCAACCTGAGGATGTTGTGTTGCACCAACTACACCAAACCGAATCGTAGACTCTAATCCATCGGCACCGCTTACAAATCCTTTTTCTTCAGCATTAAAAACACCTCCTTTTAAACCGTCACGAATATCATCACTAAAAACAGCAGCTTCTTCCAATTTAGGTCCATGAATTTTTAAGGCTCGATCTTCATAAGGTAGGGGAGAGTCGCCTCCCATCCAACCTTCACCATAAACAAAAATACTTTTGTCAATTTCTTTTTGTAAAACCCAAGTCGTCGTATTGATCGTCGCAATATCATGAATGCCCATCAAGTCAATTCTAAATCCATCAATATGATATTCTCGACACCAATGTAGCATGGATTCAAAAATGAACTTCCGAACCATCTGTCGTTCCGAAGCAGTTTCATTTCCACAAGCAGACGCATCTGAAAATTTTCCATCTTCCCAAAAACGATAATAATATCCTGGTGCTATTTGATTAAAAATAGATTTTTGGGTCAATCCTGTATGATTATAAACCACATCCAAAATGACTCGAATTCCATTGGTATGCAAGGCTTGTACCATTTCCTTAAACTCCCGAACTCGAACTGCTCCGTCATAAGGATTGGTCGAATAAGCACCTTCTGGAACATTATAGTTATGAGGATCATATCCCCAATTATATTTCTTCGTTGGATTGGCTTCATCCAAACTACGACTCATAAAGTCAAAACTCGGCAATAGATGAACATGCGTAACCCCCAATTCTTTTAGATGATCCAAACCAGTCGATAAACCTTCTTTGTTTTTTGTTCCGGTTTCTCCTAAGCCAAGAAACATTCGTTTGTTTTTTATTCCGGAGGCTGGATGAGCGGAAATATCTCTTACATGGACTTCGTAAATCACCAAGTCATTAAAACTTTCCAATGACGGCCTTGTGTCATTTTCCCATCCTATTGGATCTGTGGTTTTTAGATCAAGCACCATGGCTCGTTCTCCGTTCAAACCGACGGCCTTGGCATATGGATCAGGAACTCGATCGAGGGTACGTCCACCAGTACGAACTTGAAAATTATAATACTTTCCGTGATGATCTCCTAGTAAGGTGATTTCCCAAACTCCTTTTTCTCCTAAAGTCATTTGGTGTTTTGCTAATTGGCTATCCGTGTGACCATCGGAATAGAGATAAAGATTCATTCGATCAACACCCGGAGAGTAGACTTTAAAAGTACTTTCGGTTGGAGAATAAGTCAGCCCTAAATCATATCCTTCATAGACTGGATAATCCTCAAAACTCTTATAGGCTGTTTGGTGTGTTTGTGCGTAAAAATTCATACTGCAAAATACTAAAAGAATGGTGAGGCGATAGCTGTTTTTTAGGGTTATTTTTAGATTTTTTATGTATTCAAACTTCTTGGAAATAATTGATGAAATATATTTCTAAAAAAAATCTGATAAATGGCATTTTGCTTATAACTGGAATTGTTCCCGCTATGAAAAAGTTTCCGACCTTTAGTTTTTTTTATCAATTGAACACCCTAACAAGAAACACTTCCTTATTCCACTTCCCAATCCACCTGCTTCGCTTGCTTTCCATCATTCAACAATAAAGTATAGCTTCCCACCGGCAGCAACAACGAAGTTCGCGTCCCTGTATTCCCCAACTCGATTGCATCCACTGGAACGGCAAACGTCATATCTTCCTCCTTGTTAAAAGCCATCACCATGCAAGGTTTTCCCATTCCGTATTTGTCAGGGTTAATTTCTTGGTGTAGTCGATATCCGTTCATCTCTAGCCAAGTAGGACGGTCATTTCGAAAAGAACTTCTAGGAAAGAAGATTTGATAATCTACAAATTTACCAGTGGTCTCTGTAATGGTATTGACTTCTTGTTTGACAAATGGATTGTTTTTATAGAAAAAGACAGAAGGTTCTTTAACCGTTCGCACTGCATAAAGTGGGTCTTCATCCACCTTGCATTTTTCCGTAAAAGTACGTTGATCGATCGTTACTGGATTAATTTTGGTGAAGGTTTGAAACCAACTAGCCATCGTTTTAAAGCCATTACTACTTACCTCTTTAATATTACCTCGACTGGTCAATACAACGATCTTTGCGGCAGGATCTTTTTTCAAAATACGATTGATATTCATTGCTCGCGCCCAGTCTTTGGCGCATTGTTGGAGTAGGGTAGGATCGGAGAATTTAGCAGCTCTTTTCACAATACTCGTTGCCTTTCCAATCTGATCTCTGGTTGGTTCATAAGATACCACCTCGAATCCTTTTTTCATGGCTTGACGAATCAAATCTCCATACACTGGATCTTTCACATAATAACCCGTATTGATCACAGGGTAAGCTCGGTTATTCAATTCTTTATCACTCGCTACGACATCTTCCATAAAAAAGTAAGTAAACCCAGCTGAATGTAAATCATCTAACATCGTACTGATAAAAGCTCGATTTTGTGGATGATCAGGATATTCATTAAAGAATAATGCTTTTTCAGTTTGAGCAATTTTTTTGATATGATCTCGTGCAGAAATAGGACGGCTATTTTTTAATTGATTGAGTTCAACCGTTTTAGGTTTTTCATCCGAACGTCCATCACAATTCCATTTGTTGACATACCGTCCAATAAAACTATGACGGGCTTTTTTGTCAGGAGAAATTTGACTAGAAAATTTATAAATATATTCAGGTGCCATCATTTCCCGACTATCTTCTAATTCAGGATCCGCTTCTACTACAAAATCTACCCGTCGATTTTTTTGACGACCTGTTTCAGAATCATTTGAAGCAATTGCCTTGGTAATACCATACCCTTCGAAAGAAAGCCGCTCTTTTTCAATCCCTGCATTATTGATATAATCAAAAACCGTTTTTGCTCGATTAAAAGAAAGTTCCTTGTTATGCTCCGCTGAACCGACATCATCAGTATGACCTTGGATTTCAATTTTTAAAGTTGGATTCTTGGTTAGAATGGTTACTAGGTTGTCCAGTTCAGTAAAGGAGCTGGCTAACAATTCATACTTATCCGTTTCAAAATAAATATTGTCAATATTAACGGAAGCGGTAGAACCTTTAATCGAGTAATATCGACTCGGCGTATAATCTACCGCGCTACTGCTAAATGGTTCTACAAAAACATCATCAATAAAAAAGTATCCTTTTGCTATTTTTCCCGGATCGTTTTCATCTAAAAATTGTCCAAGATATAAATGTGTTGCTGCTGTTTCGGCAATAAATTTTCCTGTCATTTTGGTCCACTTTACAGGGCGTGCTACGTCGTTTGAAGTTGCACCTACATGAGGCTTCGCAGTCAAAATTCTTTTGTCGCCATTATAAATATCTTTTGAAAAATATAAACCGAAATGGTCATTTAGATTGGTAGGGACTGGTTTGTTTTTAGAATAATAGGTCGGCATGGAAATCCAATATTCCGCATAATATTCGGTTCCTTTTTCTAATGGTTTTAATAATTTAACCTTTCCATATTCTGCCCAATAATCGCCATTCACCACAATTCCAATCATTTGCTCGCCAGTACGTGGAGGAATTACTGTTAGATTCTTGCTATCAAATCTTGGAGTAATCAGATCAGTCGATGCTTCATTAGGTACCGTCCATTTATAAATAGCCGATTCAAAATCACGCCCAGTAGAAGACATAAATCTTGGCTTCTTTTTAGAAGTCTCAAAACTTGCATTCGGAACGATATTCTGAGCATTAGCCCCTAAACAGAGAAGAAATAGTAGAAAACTGGTAAAGAATCTCATCATTTTTATTTTCATGAGCATGGTAAAATTTCCATTACTATAACGGCAAAGATAGTGCGAACCTGATGAAACCTGCTTATTAGGAGGAAGTTTAGGAAATAATTAGGAATATTTAGAACATTATTTTACTCAGACGTAAATTTCTTCTCTAATTTATCTTGTCGCTATCAAACCATTCTTTTACAATATATTTCTGGCGTTCTTAATACAATAATTAATAAGGAGTTAAATCGTAGTAGTAAATCCAAAATCTAAGTTATATTTCGCTAAATTTACAGGCCTTGAAAGGGTAGTGCGACCTACAAAGTTGGTTCAGATTATCATTTTTTACAAGGTAGCCAACTGGATGAATCAAAGACTTTGAGTACATTATTTTTCTATGATTGACTTGATAATTGTAATAGCCTATTTCGCCATGATCATGATTGCAGCGCTTTCCGGACGGGACAATGCTGCTGATCTAACCTCAGATGGATATTTTTTAAGTAACCGAAATCTTCGTTGGCCATCCATTGCGCTTTCTACTATTGCCACCAATATCCAAGGTTATCAGTTCTTAGGAATGATGGGCTCCGCTTATCTTTATGGTTTAGCTCAAGCAAATTTGGAGATCAACGCTATGCAAGGAATTTTAATGGCGGCTTTTATTTTTGTCCCTTTATATCTTCGTGATGGAATTGTGACCATTACCCAATTTATTCGAACAAGATTGGGAAATACAGTTGGATTATTTTACTCTATTGCAAATATATTGTTATTCGCTACGATAACTTTAGGTGCAGCACTATTTTGGGGAGCCTACGCAGCAGATTTAGTCTTCTCCGAATATCTTGAATTCATTCATTCTGATAGCACAGTCAGAATTTCTGTTTTGTTGATTGGGCTTGGAATTTTTTCTGCGATCTATACTTATTTAGGAGGATTAAGCGCGGTAGTAAAAACCGATATTATCCAGTTTTTTATTTTAATGTTGGGTGGAACGGTGGTTTTGTTTGTCGCAATCCATCACCTTGGAGGCTGGTCTGAACTCTATAATAAGACGCCAGATAAAATGCACTTGCACCTTCCTGCCGATCATGAGAAACTTCCTTGGACCCATGTTTTTGGATTATTTTTATTGAATATCAATTATTGGTGCGCGAACCAAACGGTGATCCAACGTTCCTTGGCAGCGAAAAATCTTCGAGAAGCCCAAATTGGATTGCTTGTTGGTGGTGTGATGAAATATGTAATGGCCGTGCTGATTGTCATTCCTGGAATTGCCCTTTATGGAATTCTAAAAGAGCAAGGCGGTCTTACTGATCCAGATATGGCCTTTCCGTATCTTGTTAAAAATTATTTGCCCACTGGAATAAAAGGGATTATTCTTTGTTCGCTTTTTGCTTCTTTGATGAGTACCGTGGATTCGACCTTTAATTCACTGGCTACTTTATTTTCTATTGATATTTACAAAAGCTATATCAACAAAACTGCAACCGATCAGCAAGTCATCCAAGTCGGAAGACGAACTATTTTAGTCTCGTTAGTAAGTGGAATTCTGATGGGATTGGTCCTTTTATACGTCAAGTTCGAAAATCCGACTTTGGCCTTTACTCA
>CALGJS010000470.1 GCA_937927835.1 uncultured Saprospiraceae bacterium
ACCATCGGTTTGATGATTGTGGCGATCTTGTTTACGGTGGGATTGTTTTTAACCAGTTTGGTGAATCCTACCTTGCTAAATATGGCGGAGGAACTGATCGGAGAAATAGATTTTAAAACGGTCTTGTTGGATGTCATGTTAGGCTTTTTGCTCTTTGCGGGTGCTATGCATACGAACTTCGATCAGCTGAAAGTCCAACGGTGGCCCATCCTTTTATTTGCGACGGTTGGAGTGTTGACTTCGACTTTTTTAGTGGGAGGAATGAGTTATTATTTGTTTATGGCCTTAGGTCATGAAGTAGAATTTATTCATTGTTTACTCTTTGGTGCCTTGATCTCTCCGACCGATCCAATTGCGGTGCTTGGGATAATGAAAAAGGCGGGTGTTCCTAAAAAATTAGAAACCAAAATCGTAGGAGAATCGCTATTTAATGATGGAGTAGGAGTTGTTATCTTTCTGACCATTTTTACCATTGCAGGTGGAGGCGATCACGGTGATCATGGAGGAAGTAGTTTTAATAGTATTGCAACTTTGTTTGGTCAAGAGGTTTTTGGAGGGATTGCTTTTGGAGCAATTCTCGGATGGATTACCTTTAGATTATTAAAGTCGATTGATGATTATGAAATTGAAGTGATGATCACTTTGGCTTGTGTGATGGGTGGATATGTTTTTGCGCATTATCTGCATCTGTCAGCGCCATTGGCGATTGTGGTGGCGGGATTAATTGTTGGAAATGATACGGTTCGAGGAACGGCGATGTCCAATATCACTGAGCAATTTGTGGATAAATTCTGGGAGCTAGTAGATATACTTTTAAATGCCTTACTCTTTGTTTTGATTGGGTTAGAATTACTCGTCTTGACCTTCGAAATGAGCTATTTGATTGCTGGAGCGATCGCCATTGTATTGGTGCTTTTAGCTCGATTTTTATCGTTGATTATTCCTGTCAAAATATTTGCAAAACGTTTAGAATTTTTACCACATACTTCTACGATTATGACTTGGGGTGGCTTACGAGGAGGAATCTCGATTGCATTAGCTTTGAGTTTAACAGATGATATGAATCGAGATTTGATTTTGACAGTTACTTATGTTGTGGTGGTGTTCTCGATCATTGTACAAGGATTATCTATTGGGAACTTGGCGACGCGTTTATTGGGTAAGGAGAATATGGTGGTTAGTGAGGATGGACATTAGCATTTTTTGTTCTATGGATAAGGAATGTTTGTAGATTTTTAAGAGCAAAATTCAAATTCAAATTTCTCTTTAACGTAGGAAAAATTAAATAGCTCCAAAATCATTGGTCTGTTTTTCTAAGGGGATGTTCCCTCAAGTATGTCTGAGCGCTGGCCATCCTTTAGGATCATAGGCTGGGGTGGCAAGAGACACACTTAATTAAACGCTCCCTTTTCTAGTAGGCTAAAACAGATACCCAATTCTAATCTCTAACAAAGCACCTAGTCGATTGTAGTTTTCGTTGATACTTTCGTTTCTACCACAAAACCATCTACAATCACTTAGTAGTATTGCGTTCTCTGGAATGTCACCTTCATTTACTTTCGATTTGATTATTACTTGACCTAAACCTGCGGATAAACTGATTTGTAGCCAAGAAGCTAACTTCCCATCAATTCCTCCCACCAAATACCAAGCGTAGCTCTTATCAGTACCTTGATAAATAATATTTTGGAAAAAACTATCCTCTATATTAAAATTTTTATTTCCCCTAAAAGTAAGATGTTGATAAGAGAGTAGAACTCCACTGTAAAAACGGGCTCCTTCCAGTAAACTAGCTTTAGTGAGAAATTTTATTTGTGGACGAATTCTATAGCCTACGTATTCTTCGTACGGAAGGCGAGCGTCAATTACGTTGTCGCTAACGAATCCTAATTCTAATTGAAAATCTATAGAAGGTTTAAACTGGTAATTATAACCAAATTGCAAACTTGAGCCTTCGAACCCAAGAATACTAGAAAAATTGTAAAATATATAATTTTTTTTAAGTTTTAAACTATCCGCTGTTTGTTGGCCAAAAGCCAAACAAAAAGAACCAATACAAAACCAGCAAAGTAAAAAAAGACGTGTAATCATTTATGCTTCTATTGGAATATTGCTAATTAATCGGATATTATTTAAATCAGTATAGTCAAATTGATAGATATTGTCCGTCGCTACAACTAGTAATAGTCCATTAAGTGGGATGACATCAAAAGCAGTAAAATTGTCAAACTGAGCAATCATTTGAATTTCTCTTGGATCGGCAACATTGAAAATTTTGAGTCCTTGGGCATCATCGCAAAGGAATAGAATATCTCCGTCGATTCCAACTCCTTTTGGTCCAAACATCTCATACTCCGCAATTAATTCTGGTGATTCAATTCGAGTTAAATCAAATATCTTTAGTACATTCACTTCTTCTATAATTGTACGTCCACAACCACTGACACTTTCCAAGGTGTTGAGTGTTACGTAAGCATATTGAGTATCTGCCACGACTGGATCACAAGGCTCAAACGGAAGTGCGTAATTCGCCAGTCCCAATGACTGTGGAATACCTTGATCATCAATTTCATAAATATAAAGACCTGATCCCGATCCAATAAATAATCGGTTGTCTAATCGAAATAAACTTTCAATATTGCTACCTACGTCCTTGATATCAATTTGTGCTGGAACCACTGGATCGGTAAGATCATACGTACTGATGCGCTGATCATCAATCACATACAGAAAGTTTCCACTAACGATAAAGCGAGCATAGGATCCACCTACACCTGTATCACTCTCAGCAGAGGCAAAAGAATCATTGTCCGAAGCGCACTGGGTTATAAAAATTCCTAGGATACAGAATAGTATTAATTTGGTAATTTTTTTAAATAAAATCATAATTATCAATCGTAAGGTGTGAAAAAGAGGGTTGATTATCGACGACAGGCAGGACGAGTTAAAGTAGCTATTTCCCAACCTGCTATTTCTCCTTTTGTTGGATCATAGCATTCAAAATATCCGGTAAAGTTATCTGGATAGGTTAGCGCATTAGGATACAAATCAGGAAGACGATTGACAAGTTGTATGTTGTCGAAATCAGTGATGTCTATGGAGAGTAAATCTGTGTAGTTATCAGCGTAAAGAATATTGCCTTTGATCGCGACGTCGCTACAGCTTCTTAGATTAATGAATTTAATATGAATTGGATTCTCTGGATTGGTATTGTCAATAATGTGAATCCCTTTGTTTCTTTCAATCACAAAAATATGTTGGTCTTTATAGTATATCTTACCCAACTGCTTTACAGGTTCAGGACCTGAAACGGAGAAACTTTTCCAATCATCTCCATCAAAGTAAATCGGCTGCATACCTTCCACTTCTTCTGGAATATCTGCTCCATCTATTGTAGGTTCTTCTAGACAACCACCGATCAGTAGGAATAATACAAAGATTGGGAGTAATTTTTTCATTGCTTTTATTTTTTGAATTAGTTTCAAAAGACAAACGATGAAAGAGTTGTTATTGCTGCTTGGGCTATTAAAAAAAAACGTTTACTAGACTTTAAAAGTTTAGTAAACGTTTTCGTTTTTTTGTTTTTGAGTGCTTTAAAGTCGATCAGGGTAATTTTTAAAAAGACCATCGACCCCTAACCTTTGATATAGACAATATCATCTAGTTCATTTAGAGTCCAAACCATGAATTTGAGGGGGCGGCGGTGTATTAAAGTATAATGAATCCGCATATTAAATAATCCACTAATCCGCACATCTACCTATAGCCGATCCGGATAATTCGAAAAAATCCCATCCACACCTAACCCTTTGATATAAGCGATATCATCTATTTCATTTACGGTCCAAACCATGACTTTGAGGCCACGTCGATGGGCATCGTCTACCAATTCTTGACTGATAAATTCTCCACAAACATTTAAGTATTCTGCCTGAACGCTTTCCGCGATGGCAGCTAAATCTGCTGGAATACAAGAGATCAAACAACCTATCGAAGCTTCCGGCGCCAAGGCTTTAAACTGATTAAGTTCAGGATGATTAAAAGACGAAATAACAAAACGATCTAAGGTATACCGACCGTCCTTTATAAATTGATTGACGACTTGAAAGACAGGCTGAGCGGTGCCTGGTCCTTTGAGTTCAATATTGATAGCGACTTGATTGTCAACCAATTCTAAGACTTCTGCTAGGGTGGGAATTTGCTCACCTTCTCCAGCATCTAAGGCTTGAAGTTCGGTAAAGGTTTTGTCCATGACAAGGCCCGTTCCATTGGTACAACGCTCTAGTCGATGATCGTGGAAAACGATGACTTCTCCTGTTTTACAGACATAGACATCCAATTCCACCATATCACATAACGGGATTGATTTTTTAAATGAAAGTAACGTGTTTTCTGGAGCATAGCCCATTGCACCACGGTGTCCAATCTTGATCATCTTAAGCTTGTTTTTTAGAAAGTTTACTAGTGATGCCACCAGTGATTAAGGCGTATAAGGCTCCGGGGAAAATAACTCCAATAATAAGGTTTAATATGGTTGTTTTCCAAGTAAACATTGACATAAGGGTTTCTTCTAAATTTTCGATTGCTTGGAAAATTTCATCTTCATTTGTTCCCATTTTTCTTAATAAATCTGCTGTGCTCGTTTTGGAGACTTCAAGGAAATTAGCCATTGCGGAAGGAGCGTATTCTAAGAAAAGTTTAAATCCTATAGCATATATAAAGTTAAAGGCGAAGTAAACGCTTAGACCGACTACAAATGCTTCTCCGAAGCGAATAGAACCATCTAATAAAGCTTTTTCTTTTTGGCAGGCTAACATCATAGAGGTTATACTTAGGATAGCGGTAATACCCATGACAGGAAGGGAACCAAAAACCAGATATGGAAAAATTCCACTACCGAGTACTACCCAGAGCATGTAAAGAATACCTGCTATGGTACCATAAATAAGTCCGTTTTTCATAAGTTGGGTTATCGTTGTGAGCTAATCCAAAAGGGGACACTCCGTTTAATAATTTTAATAGAATCTAGTTTGTGTGGGTTATATATTTTTCTTTCCCAGCGTAACATATGTTCGCCATCTGCCAAGCTATCGGTTGGAAAATAACATTGAATTCCTTTTTCTCCTAAATTAGGATGCGTATATAATTTGCAAGATAATTGATTTTGGTAAGGAATATCATCTATGTAGATTTGATTGACATCCACTAATGCATTTTTGATAGCCAAAATTTTTCCGCTGACATAATCAGACTTATATTTTTTCCAATATTTTCGGATACTGTCTCGACTGACTTGGTATTTGTTGGTTGGGATTCTTTCTTGCTCTCCATACTTGCCTTGTTCCATTCCAAAATTCATCCCATCTGCAGCTGTTGTAGGTCCATCCATTTTTTTTATAGGTGGAATTTCTCCTGCTTTTCGAGCTGCTTTTTCTGCTTTTCGCAATACTACGAGCGCGGCACTTTCTTGTTTTTTTATATTCCTTAAAATGGTATCCTCTACTACATAGTCAAAAGCCATGTGTTGTAAACCATGTTCATTGAGTGGGGTAATATTGTATTTATATTTAAATAAATTTCGATCATCTGATTTAAATGGGAAAAATATTTTTCCTTGGGAATAGGTAATTTCAGATTCTGCTAAACTGAAATTTCGAATTGGATTCCGGTCAATATCTTCTTTGAAATGAAAGGTGTTATATCGCAAATCATCATAATAATGGGATTTAATAATTTCTCCGGATGCATCATAATAGTCTCGGCCAACGGAATCTCTGGTCGGATAAAATTCGGTGTTTTCTAAATAAAATCCTGGTAATAAAAAAAGCACCAATATTACATAAGGTACGGAAAACCAAAATAGTCTTCTCGTATGTTTATAATCGAAAAAATTAAATAATAATGGACGATAAAAAAATGAAAGGGTAGCGTAAGAATAGAACCGATAAACATATCCATAAACCGTAGCAAAGGCATCACTTCTGACCTTTTTAATACTACCTATGGTTAGAAAATCAATTAATACCACAAACCCTAAAATCACATAAATAGAAGCCAAGGTTAAACCTAGTCCACCCCAACCAAGTTCCGTTAAATAACTAGTCAGCAGGCCTAATAAAATTAGATGTACCAAAACCATAACACTAGAAAGGAAAATAAAAAACAATAAAAAAGTATAGGCGAAAATAACACTACAGACTTTCTCTAATTTTTCAATATAGGCATCAAAACGTCCTACCCGTCGTTCCAGATAATCTTCAAATTTTTCATTATAACCTAAGGTCTTATAATCAATATCTCCGGAAACATATCGAAGTCCAATCGCTCCAATCCATAATCCTCGCAATACAACATGAATCAATAGATTGATAAAAAATATTCCCCAGGCTGCTTTTAGCAAACCAAAAAATCCCATCAATAAAAAAATAACGCTTAACTCTTCTGGTAAGTGTGAACCGATATAGCCATCAAAACGGTTAAGGAAATGCCTGCTTTCCCAAATTCCAAATAAAGCAAATCCAGAAACCAATAATTCTAGTTGCCAACTTTCTTGTTGTAGTAACTCTAGCCAGTCCGAAAAACTGACTTTTTTCTTAGATTCTCCAGGTGTTTTCATCAATTATGTTTTTGCGAATCAGATTTTTTAAAAATAGTAGCGTATTTTTTAAAAATATCATTTTTTTGCTTTTTGCTTTTTGCTTTTTGCTTTTTGCTATCATAACGTTTGTCTAAACTCCAAAGTTCGGGATATTTGGGATGGACATTTCTATAAAAATCATTAATCACCTTAAAATCTTCTTCGATGTTCCCAGTTGGATGAAGGACTCCTCCGACACCACTTTGTTTCTTTTTAAAATCTAAATAACCAAAAGTGATCGGAACGCCAGCTCCTACAGCGGTATGATAGAATCCCATTTTCCATTCCGTTCGCAGTCCACGCGTACCTTCAGGCGTTACGGCTACAGCGATCCGGTCATGTTTTTTAAAAATATCAATCATACTATCCACATAACTTCGACGTGGTTGACCTGGTTCTTTAGGTTTGCGATTTATAGCAATGGCACCAATCGGCCTGGTGATTAGTCCAAATGGAAACTTAGTCCAAGTATCTTTAATCGTAAATCGAACCGGTACTTTAAGTGCCCAAAAAGTTAACATCATAAAATAAAAATCCCAGTTTGTTGTATGAGGTGCTGCAATCATCACTGAACGATCTGACTCCTTCGGAATATCCCAATCTACCGTCCAACCATGTAATTTCAATATAAATGCGGCAATCTTGCTCATTTCATTTCGATATTTAAATAAGTCGTATCAGTCTAGGTTTGAATTTAAACCAAGTTTTAGCTACGGATAAATAGGCTCCATTTCGAACAACTTCAATCGTTAAGGTATGAATTGTTTTTATAACGGCCAAGTATGAAGGGGAGTTGTCCTTTTATTTTTATAGAAAATTTCATTTTATTAAATGTAAATGTCTGATTATCAATTGATAAGGCAATGTTTTAGCCTTTGCATCTGATGGTATTCTAGGATGACAGATAAGACTTTTTGTCTAGATTTTATTCCAGACAAGCGTTATGAATTTTTGAGCGAAATATGCTAATTATTGGCAATTATTAGAAGTTTAGCCAAGCTATTGAAGAACTTACATAAATAAAGTCGAGTGTTTAGGGGATTATTGGTAAATTTACCTCAGTGAACGTAATCCGATTGCCCCAATAAACAAGCGTTTAAAATAAGCGCAGTTAATGAAAACCGTCTTTTTAACCAATTCGAATCACTTGCGACCAGCCATTTGTAAATACTTTATCTTTTTCTTTCTTTTTGCAAGTACCTTTTCTGCAAAAGCAACCCATATTGTTGGAGGAGAAATGACCTATACTTGTCTTGGAAATGGCCAGTATGAGATTGTGCTTACCGTCTTTCGAGATTGTATCAACGGTAATCCAAATGCTTATTTCGATAATCCAGCTTCTATTGGTATTTTTGATTCAAATAATGATCTAGTAACTTCTGCGGGAGATAATGGACAATTATTGATTGAGTTAATGAATGACGATACCCTTAATCCTGTTCTTACCAATCCTTGTTTGGTCGTTCCACCAGATGTCTGTGTTCATACCTCGACTTATCGAGCCATAGTAGATCTGCCTTTCCGTACAGGTGGCTATCAACTTGCTTATCAACGTTGTTGTCGTAATCAAACGATTGTCAATATTATAGAACCATTGGCCTCAGGTGCAACTTATGGCGTTTCGATCACCGAAGAGGCGCTTTTAGAATGTAATTCAAGTGCAAAGTTTCGAGATTGGCCGCCGCTGTATATCTGTGTTAATGAACCCATCTTTTTTGATCAAAGTGCGGTCGATATTGATAATGATTCCATCGTTTATCGACTTTGTGCACCATTATTGGGTGCGAATCCAGACTTTCCTTTGCCACAGCCACCTAATCCGCCACCATACGATATTGTGAATTGGATTTCGCCACCATATGGTGTAGATAACATGTTGAATGGTTTTAGTGGAGGTGCTCCATTAGCAATTGATCCTCAAACTGGTCTGTTAACTGGATTACCAAATACCATTGGTCAATTTGTAGTTGGTATTTGTTTAGAAGAATATCGGAATGGTGAAATCATTTCTACTACCCGTCGAGATTTTCAATATAATGTAGGTGTTTGTGGAGAAACGATCTCTTCTTTCTTTACGCCTGAGGTAGTTTGTAACAGCCAACTTACTGTTTCTTTTGATAATCAAAGCGCCAACGCCGATCAGTTTGTTTGGTATTTTAATGATCCGCTAAACCCAGACGCAACCTCGACGATGGAAGAACCAGTTTATTCTTATGGAGATACCGGAACTTATCAAATAATGTTGATTGCTGAACCTGGTAATCCTTGTGTAGATACCTTCTTTCAAACGGTCTCTGTCCAATTGCCATCTATTACTGCAGGGATCGACATAGTGTATGGAGATTGTAATGATGGTCAAGAAATTCTGATCACCGATCTTTCTGTTGATGATGTGGGGGTGGTAGAGTCTTGGGAATGGGTGCTGACTTCTAATAATATTCCATTAGATACGCTGACTGATCAAAATCCTAATTTTCAAATAACCTCTAGTGGAATTTATCGGTTGCGATTAACGGTTATTTCTTCTACCGGATGTACCAGCTCTATTGAAGAAACATTGAATATAGAAGTAGTAAATGAGGAAATTGAAAATGAACTACTGCAGTTATGTCCTGGAGGAGAAGTAAATTTAAATAATACTTTTTCTCCTGATTATATTTATGAATGGAGTCCCGCTGCGACTTTGGATGATCCTAATTCACCAAATCCAGGAGCCACCCCTTCTGAAACAACAACCTATCAAGTCTTGATCAGAGATAGTACTGGTGTTTGTACCAAGAATTTAGAAGTCACGGTTTTTGTTCCGCCTCCAATTGAGGTAGATCTTATCGAAGATACCATTACTTGTTTAACGGAGATTAACCTTACCGCAATTTCGTTGCAGGCCGATCAATTGATTTGGAGTGATGATCCCGACTTTGACAATATTTTAGGTCAGGGAGAAATGGTAACCGTGACTCCGATTGGAGCGCAGACTTATTACTTGCTCGCACGGGATAGTTTTGGCTGTGCTGTTTTTGATAATGTGGAAGTTGTTGGGAATGGAATTAACACTGAAGTGGACGATTTAACTTTACTTTGTGAAGGAGAAATTTCAAGAATAGTTGTAGAAAACTTAGATACCAATGATATCCTTACCTACAATTGGTTTCCGGAAGAATACATTTTAATTGATGGAATGACTAATAGGCCCGCTATTGTACAGTTAGATCCGGGTACGTATTTTCTTTTTGTGGAAATGACTAATCAATTTAATTGTACCTTAATTGATACCGTAGAAATCGGTATTCTCGATTCTGTTCCAACACTTGATGCATTTTCTTATACGCAATGTTCTGGTTATACGATCGATTTTGCTAATAATAATGCCAATGGTCCTTACTTTATTTGGGATTTTGGTGATCCTGCTCAACCAGGATTAACATCGACTGAATTTGAACCTAGTCATACATATGCTGCGGCAGGAGATTATACTGTTATGTTGTATTATAATAATTTAATTCCTTGTTCCGATACTTTGTTTTTACCAATTACAGTTACAGAACCTAATATTAATTTAGCATTTACGCCTAATTTTCTGACTTGTACCGATAGTGCGATCGTGGAGTTCGTGAATACTTCCGTTAATTCACAAGGAAATATTTTGGATTATCGATGGACTTTTAGCAATGGCGATTCCAGCATTTTGGAAAGCCCATCGATTACCTTTTTAGAAGCTGGCACTTATTCTGCCGAGCTAATTGTCAACTCAGATAATGGTTGTTCCGATACGTTGATGCAAGATTTTATTATTCCTTTGGTAGAAGAAAGTATCACGGATAGCCTGCTGATTTGTTTGGGTGATACGGTTTTTGCTAATCCAGGTTTTGATCCGGATTATCAATATAGTTGGAGTCCTGCCAATTCAGTGTCAGATCCTGCTTCGCCAAATCCGGTGATTGGTCCAACGGAAAATACAATTTACAATATTACCGTTACTTCCACTATTGAGGCGAGTTGTATGCGAACAGAAACGCTGGTAGTCACCGTCCCACCAGCGCTTACTTTAGAAGCGTCGGAGGATCAACAGAGTTGTGGAGACACGGTGGTGTTGATGGCTTCGACCAATTTACCTGCTGAATTCCTTTGGTCGCTTACACCAAATTTTGGGTTACCCGTTGGTACAGAATCAGAACTTAGTGTTCGACCTTCTTTTTTAGGAACTTATTTTTTATTGGCAAGAGATTCCGCAGGATGTACACAACGAGATACGATTCAAGTGATTAATAATGCCATCAGTGTTAGTACAGTTGGACAAAGCATTTGCCGAAATGATACGGCTCAGTTAACCGTTACCAATTTTCTTCCAGGTATTCCGCTGACTTACGAATGGAATCCAGTTGCCACAATTATTGGTTCTAGTACCGATGAAACGGTTCTGGTTAGTCCTAATAATACGACGACCTATTCCGTTTTTATGGAAAATGACTTTGGTTGTACGGCTACTCGTGAGGCTACGGTTTTGGTCATCGACAACAACCAATCGGTGGATATTACTTTGGATCGAGATACCATTATCGCAGGACAAACGATTCAATTAGGCGCTTTCCCAGCTTCTCCAGGAGCTTTTCAATGGAGTGGAGATACGACCCTAAGTGCGGTGGACATTGCTGCACCCACTGCTCAACCCATCGGAGATCAAACCTACACGGTGGTCGTGACAGATGACAGCGGTTGTTCAGCTACTAATTCGGTTAGCGTGACCGTGGTTACGCCAGAATGTGATTTACCGTATGTTTTCTTTCCAAATGCTTTTAGTCCCAATGGTGATGGAGAAAATGACGTACTACAACTCTACGGAATTCCAATAGAATCTGCTTACTGGGTTATTTTTAATCGTTGGGGTGAAAAAGTTTTTGAGACCAATGAAATCAATGGTACTTGGGACGGACGTTATAAAGGAGAACTCTTGGCTCCAGATGTTTATGGATTTTATTTAGAAGTAAATTGTTTGGGAGAAGGAAACTTACAGACTAGAGGTAACGTTACATTGATAAGATAGGGAGGGAGGGTTTTGAGTTTTGAGTTTTGGGTTGGTGAGTCTGCCTGCCGGCATGCAGGTTTTGGGTTTTTCAACTTCAAAAGCAAAAGCAAAAGCAAAAGCAAAAGCAAAATTGCGCTGAATAAGCTAAGAATACTATTATTAAAGAAAACAAATTTTAAAAATTTATATAGACGTTAAAAACGATTAAACGATTAAACAATTCAACAAAAAAAATGCTAAATCCCGCGAACATAAAATTCACACCAGCTAAAATGTTATTCAGTTTTTCCTTAAAGCTGACGATGATGACTTGTGTAAGTGCCTATTTTGATCCTTCCGTTGCTGGTCAGGCATTTTTGGATAAACTAACGTTGAAAAGGTTTTGCTTTGCTGCTTTTTTTGCGGTGATTTTAGTGGCTATTGAATATTATAGTTTTAAGAAAGTTGGAAATTGGTGGGAGAATCGTCAGAAGACGAGTGAGGCGTAATGTTTTTCTCCATAAGTGAATGTTAGCTGGGTATGAATTGCCTTTATTTTTTATTTCTATTCGAACTATTTCTTTAATATTTAGGTAACTCAATTATTTGTAAATATCACAGTTTTTATAATAAAACAGATATTTATATTTCATGCAATAATAATGTAAATTAAATTTGAATAAATGAATTTTAAGAAAAATGTGCTTACTATTTTTTGTAGTACGATTTGTTTTATGCTCTTGGCGCAGACAACCCCAATTTCTAAGGTAAGTGTAAAGTGGGATGAAATCGACGATGAAAAGGTTTTACCTATGGATAATAGTTTCGAATTAGGCGATGGTAATTTATTGGTTTTTAGTGGTCAAAAAGCAGCAACAAATGGTGGCCTTATTAGTGTTGGAGGAGGTAAGCAATTTCAGTTAAGTATTGTTGATAAAGAACGAACCATAATAAAAACGGCCTCCTATAAACCTGGTAATTTATGTAATTCTTGTGATGTTGGTCGCCTCTTCAAATTAGGTGATAAATACTATGTTAAGATGATACCAGATGTTGGTAAAGGTAATATTATGATTTATGAAGTAAACACAACTACTTTAGAAATAATTGATACAGAAAAGAATATTAAGAGTTTTGAGGATGGTATTGATCGAAAGATTTTCAGATTAAATAAGGAGAAACATGGGTTTCACTTGAGAACAGCCATTGTTAAAGAAAAGTCGGAATTATTTCATTTGATTTTGCATCTGTATGACAAAAAATTTAATAAGATATTGGATCAAGATATAGAAGTTCCTTTTAAAAGAGTGGATTTATCAAGCATGGAGGTAGATAGAGAAGGCAATATTTACATACTTATTGATCTATATAAAAAAGGTAGAGATGATAAAGGAAAAAAAGTAAAAGAGTGGATCAAGAAACTTTATGTTACCTCGCCAAAAGATAGCCAAATTGAAGTCATTGATATCGAAAAAAATGAAGAAAAATGGCTAGCTGATGTTGAAATAAAAGACCAAAAGGAGGGAAGTGGAATTATTTTCTGCGGTCAATATTATGATCAAGAATCTTTTGATAAAAAGTTGGGACGATACACTATTAATACGGTGGTTGAAAGAGCCGGAGATCCTACTGCTGGAAAAGTAATGATGCGTTATGATAGAAGTGGTGGTTTTTCTGAAAGGGTCTATACGCCGTTTAAGAAAAGTTTACTAAAACCCTCTTTCATTGAAAAAGATAGAGAAAAAAGTAATAACAAGAAAAAGAAAGAAAAAGACTCGTTGGTGGGATTACCCAATCTACGAGTAAACAAAATTATTCACCTAGAAAATGGGAATATTGCTGAAGTCTCCGAAGCATTTATAAATCATGATATTCAAGATATTGATTCACCAAAAGTTAATAGTTTTCAATACCTTGGAAAAATAGTAGTCACCGTTTTTACTCCAAAGGGTGAGGTGTTGTGGTTAAAGTC
>CALGJS010000471.1 GCA_937927835.1 uncultured Saprospiraceae bacterium
TTCCTCCAAGTCCTAAGACCATCAAACTGGTAAGACAGTAGGGGATAGTGTTAGTAGATTTACAAATTATTAAGATTTAATGTTGATTTTTTTTCTAAAATTTTAATTAACAAAAAAATCCCCGCCAATTAATCATAACTGGCGGGGATTTTATTTCTATATACTAGCTTCCTCAACACATATAAAACGTTAAAAAGAAAGCCAACCAGCTAACTAGCAAAAAGCTAACCAGCCAAAAAATCTAATTCAACAACTCATAAACACCCGCAATTCCTTGACCACCACCTACACAGGCGGTAACCATTCCGTATTTTTGATTGCTACGACGCATCTCGTTAAATAGCTGTGTACTCAATTTCGCTCCTGTACATCCTAGCGGATGTCCTAGCGCGATTGCACCACCATTTACATTTACGATATCTGGATTCAAACCTGCCTCTTGAATTACTGCCAAAGATTGTGCAGCAAAAGCTTCATTCAATTCAATCGCATCAATATCGCCAAGTGATAAACCTGCTTGCTTTAATGCTTTTGGAATCGCTGCACAAGGACCAATTCCCATATACAAAGGATCAACGCCTGCTACCGAACAAGCAGCCAAACGCGCAATCGGTTCCAAGTTAAATTGCTTAACCATGCGCTCACTCATTACTAATAAGAAAGCAGCACCATCCGAAGTTTGTGAAGCATTTCCAGCAGTTACTTTTCCACCCGTTTTAAACACGGCACGTAACTTACTCAATCCTTCCACCGTCGTCGATCTTCTGACGCCTTCGTCCGTATCCACCACGTGTTCAGTTTCTACTCGCTTATCATCTTTAACAAAAATATTTTTGACCGTAACCGGTACGATCTCATCTTTAAATTTTCCAGCGTCGATCGCAGCTGCGGCTTTTACGTGAGAGTTATAAGCGAATTGATCCGCCATTTCTCGAGTGATTCCGTACTTCTCTGAAACTGCTTCCGCAGTCGCTCCCATGCTAGATAAATAGTTAGGCGTCGTAGAAGCTACTTCATAACTCGGCGCTAACTTATATCCCGTCATCGGAATCATACTCATACTTTCCGTTCCACCTGCTAGGTAACATTCACCCATGCCAGCTTTGATTTTTGCGACAGCAATAGAAACTGTTTCTAATCCACTTGCGCAATAACGATTAACCGTCATTCCTGGAACTGGTTTTCCTAAAGCGCGAACAGAAATCTGTCGTCCAATCTGAAAACCTTGCTCGCCTTCTGGATTAGCACAACCAACAATTACATCGTCGATTAAATGCGGATCAAAATTTGGCGTTTGTTCCATCATATGTTTTACAACTCTTACAGCTAAGTCATCCGAACGGAAGTTTTTAAACCCTCCTTTTTTAGCACGACCTACCGCACTTCGATATGCTTTTACAATATATGCGTCCATTTTTATTTTAATTTTTTTAGTAAAAAATTGCTATTGGCTTTTATAGCTGTTTGCTATTGGCCGTTAGCTTTTGGCCCTCTTCTAACGCGGGGCGAACGTTTTACGATAGAAGAAGGCCAACTAGCTAAAAGCTAACAAGCCAACCAGCTATCTTAGTTTCTCAACGGCTTATTCGTCTGCAACATATGCTGGATTCTTTCCTGCGTCTTCTGTTCGCCACAAAGACTCAAAAAAGCTTCTCGCTCGATGTCCAGTAGATATTGTTCTGAAACTGTTTGTGGTCCACTCAGGTCACCACCACAGAGTACGTAAGAGATTTTCTTCGCAATCTTAATGTCGTGCTCGCTGGCGTACTTTCCAAGTTTTAATTCGTTCGCAAAAGTATAAAGTGCACCTAGTCCATTACGTCCTAATACTTTGATATCTTTTCGTGCGAGTGGTTGCGTATATCCATCAGCAAGTTCTAAAACTTTCGCTTTTGCTTCGGCAATATTACGGCCAGTGTTCATAACGATTTCGTCTTTGCCTTTCACCAAATAGCCCATTTTGTAAGCTTCAGCAGCAGAAGTACTAACGCTAGCCATCGCAACAGTTTTGGTATGTTCGATTAGTTTAGGAATGATTACATCTCCTGTATACATACTGTCAGAAAGTCGTACCGCAAATTCTTTGGTACCACCACCACCAGGAATCAATCCAACTCCAACTTCTACTAAACCGATATAAGATTCAGCAGCAACCATCGCTGCATCACAGTGCATGATCGTTTCACAACCACCACCAAATACATAACCTTGGGTAGCAGCTACGACAGGAATACTAGAGTAGCGACAACGCATTGTTGTTTTTTGGAAGAAGTCAACTGCCATATTTAGCTCGTCAAATTCTTGCTGGAAAGCATACATTCCAATCATCATCAAATTGGCACCTACTGAAAAGTGCGTAGCATTGTTTCCAATCACCAATCCTTTCCAACCTTCTTCTTCTGCAATTCGGATACTTTCGTTGATACCACGTAGGACGCCTTCTCCAATAGAATTCATCTTACTAGTAAATTCTAAACACAACACACCTTCTCCGATATCGTGTAATGTGATTTCTTCATTTTTATAAACAGGCGGTAATTCGCGGTAATTATCCAATTGGATAAATGCATCTCCACCCGGTACCGTCTTATAAGATTTAGAAGCAGCATCGTAGTATTTACGTTGACCATTTTCTGATTTATAAAAACTAGTATTTCCGGCTGCTAACATTTCCGTTACCCAAGGAGCAATTGTTTCTCCTTCTTTCTTCGCTAGTTCTACTGCAGATGCAACACCAACGGTATCCCAATATTCGAAAGGACCATACTCCCATGCAAAACCTGCACGTACGGCATCATCAATACTATATAAATTGTCTGCAATTTCTGGAATACGATTAGACACGTAAGCAAATAATCCAAGCAAAGAACGTCGGATCAATTGTCCACCTTCATCTTCCGCATTGAAAAGGAATTTAATTTTTGCTTCTTGATTTTCAATTTGTTTAAGATCTTTTAGACTCGCGAGATTTGGTCGCTGCGTCGGAGCATACTCATGTGTTTTAAGATTTAAACCAAGAATGACCGGACGACCCTTTGCATCTTTCTCTTTAGTTTTTTGGTAGAATCCCTTTTTAGTTTTATTACCATAGAATTTATTATCCAATAAAAACTTCATATAGTCTGGCGCGTTGAAAGCACCAACCTGTTCGTCATTAGGACAATTTTCTTTGATTCCTGCCATTACTTTTGCAGCAGTATCCAAACCTACTAAATCACCTAGTCGGAAAGTTCCCGTCTTAGGACGACCGATCGCAGGACCAGTTAATTTATCTACCGTAC
>CALGJS010000472.1 GCA_937927835.1 uncultured Saprospiraceae bacterium
AGAGATGTGAACACTGCCGTTGCTAGTTTAACGAATCTGGGCTTCCAACAAAGTCGGGATTTTGAAAAAGTAAATGCTCGTCTGCTGAGCCCTAGTGAATATACTTATAATGCTGATTTAGGTTTTGTTTCTTTAAATGTAAATCTACGGCCAGATCAAGTTTTGGGTGTATCTTTTGAATATGATTATAACGGAGAGACTTTCCAGGTAGGAGAACTTACCAAAGAAGGAACCGGAGGAAGTGACCCGGAAAATTTGCCCGTTATCTATGTTAAAATGTTAAAAAGTACGACGCAACGAACAAATGTTTCCACTTGGGATTTGATGATGAAAAATCACTACAATATTGGTGCTTTTCAAGTAAATCCTGATGATTTCGTTTTTGATATATTTTATGATGATCCAGGAAAGGCTCCTAAGCGATTTATTCCTGCCAGATCAGATCAACCATTACTGCGTATTTTTAATTTAGATCAATTGAATGTTCAGGGAGATCCTTGTCCTGATGGAATTTTTGACTTTGTTCCTAACATTACGATCAATCCTCGTAATGGACGAATCATGTTTCCAGTGCTAGAACCGTTTGGTAACTCCTTAGCAGAATCTCTGGCTAACCTATCCAATCCTTTGGTTGATACAACCCTTATCTATGACGAATTATATCGTCAAACACTTTTTAATGCACGGGAATTTACAGAGAAGAACCGTTTTATTATGAAGGGTAATTATAAATCTAGTGTTTCTTCCGAAATTTCTCTAGGGGCCTTTAATTTACCAGAAGGTTCCGTGACTGTACGTGCAGGTGGTCGAGTCCTCACGGAAGGACAAGATTATGATATCGATTATAATATTGGTCGAATAAAAATTCTAAACGATGGGGTACTAAATTCTGGAACCCCCGTGGATGTATCCTTTGAGGATAACACATTGTTTAGTGTGCAAACAAGAACCATGTTAGGAGTTCGTGCGGATTATGAAATTAGTAAGGACTTTAATGTTGGAGCCACCTATATGCGATTATTCGAAAGACCATTTACGCAAAAAGTAAATATTGGTGACGACCCAATTAATAACCGAGTAGTTGGACTGGATGTCAACTACCGAAAGGAAGCACCATTCTTGACTAAGATGGTAGATGCACTTCCTTTTATTGAAACCAAAGAAGAATCAAGTATTAATATTGTGGCCGAGGTAGCAGCCTTAAAACCTAGTCATCCAAAGGCGATCAATGTTGGTACGAATGACGATGACCAGAAAGGAGGGACGGTTTATGTAGATGATTTTGAAGGAACTACTAGTAATAATGACTTAAGAACACCTGCTAATAATTGGGTCTTGGCTTCTGTTCCTCAAGGCGCAGTTAATGAAGGTGGATCTAGAGTTTTGACAGAATCTGAATTGATTGACGATCGAAATGGAGGTGCGAATCGTGCCTTGATTAATTGGTATCGAATTGATCAGTCGCTTAGAGGGAATGATGATAATCCGTATACTCAACTAATTAATCAAGATGAAGTTTTTCCAGGACGACAGGTACAAAATCAATTATTCGGAACATTAGGGACTTTTGATATTTCTTACTATCCAAGTGAGCGAGGGCCTTATAATTTTGACTTGTTGGGCGGCGTACCATTAGGAGATGGAAGAATGAGTGCTGGATTGGATAATACAGGTGGCCTACTTGAACCAGAAACGCGTTGGGGAGGAATTATGCGTGCCCTGAATAATAATGACTTTCAGGCTTCGAATATTGAATATCTAGAATTTTGGGTACTAAACCCATTTATCAATAATCCAGATAACCCAACCAATATAGAAGGGGGAGAGTTGAATATTGACCTTGGAAATATTTCAGAAGATATCTTAAGAGATTCACGAAAGGCTTTTGAAAATGGTATCCCTACCGAACCTGATGTTCCTACCGATGATACCAATTGGTCTAGAATCCCTCGTACCAATGCGATCATTAATACCTTTAGTAGTGATGAAAACGAGTTGTTAATACAAGATATTGGTTTGGATGGCTATAGCTCTGCGCAAGAAAGTACAATTTATCAAGACTATTTAGATGAGGTCAATAGTTCTGGCCTTACTCCAGATGCTAAAGCAAGAATTCAAGCGGATATTTCTAACGATGATTTTGTCAGTTTCCGTGATGCAAGATTTAATGATAATAATACTGTTTTTGATCGCTATCGTGCCTTTAATAATCCAGAAGGAAACTCAGGCCCTTCTGTAAGTGGTCGAGTAGTTTCTGCTACTAATATTCCAGATACGGAAGATTTAAACAATGATAATACGCTAGGTGAAACGGAATCTTATTTTAATTATAAAATTCCAATCAAGCCAGGAATGGTAGGAACAAGTGGAGAAATGGAAGTTGATTTAGAATCCTCTCCTTTTATTTCTGATGTTCGATATATTGAAAATACCAACCGAGTTTGGTACCGCTACCGTATTCCATTGAATACTACTGGGCCTGAAAGGACGGCAGTCAATGGTATTCAAGATTTCCGTTCTATCCGTTTTATTAGAATGTATCTACGAGAATTTCGTCAACCAGTAACACTACGTTTTGCAACCCTCGAATTGGTGAGAAATCAATGGCGTCGTTATACCCTACGTGGATTAGATACCAACCCTTGTTTAGCCGTAGATGCTAATTGTGTTGATCAAGATGTAGAATTTGATATAAATGCTGTAAACGTAGAAGAGAACTCTGGAAAACTTCCATTTGCTTACGCTTTACCTCCGGGAATTATCCGTGAGCGATCACTGAATACGACCTTCCCCAACCAGTTCCAAAACGAACAGTCGCTTACCTTAGAAGTACAGAATCTCGATGGAGGTATGAATGGCGAGTCAGGATTTGGTGTCGGAGCCTATAAAATTATCAATATGGATTGGCGACTCTACGAAAACATGAATATGTTCGTACACGCTGAAGCCTTTGATGATAATGATTTGCTAGGAATACCTGACGGAGATGTCTCTCTTTTTATTAGAATGGGTAGTGATTTTGAACAAAATTATTACGAATACGAAATACCGCTGGATATGAGTACGGATCCAATGGCGGCGGCGATGGATGCTTACGAACTTTGGCGTACTTCCAATGCGATTGATATTAAACTAGATGAATTTAAAAACGCTAAAATTGAGCGAAATGCTGCTGGCTTTAGTCCTACTGAACGATATATAAAACCTTATGATTACCGTTATCGTTTTGATCCTACTAATGATATGTCGCCCGAACAAAGTAAGATCAATAATGTTATCGTCAAGGGTAATCCAAACTTTGGACAAGTCAAGGGAGTGATGCTAGGAATTAGAAATAATGGATCTCAAGAGCACAGCATAGAGGTTTGGTGTAATGAATTACGATTGAATGGTATTGACGAACAAGGTGGAGTAGCTGCCTTGGCTCGTGCAGATATCAAACTAGCAGACTTTGCAGACATGACCGTTTCGGCCAATGCCAATACGGAAGGGTGGGGACAATTAGAAGATGATGTAAATGCTAGAGCTAGAGAGTCCACCTTTGCTTATGATGTGAGTGCCAATGTCGCCTTAGATAAATTTTTACCCGAAGAGAGTGGCGTAAAAATTCCGCTTTTTGTTGGATATTCTAAATCAACAGAAACACCAAAGTATGATCCTTATGATAAGGATTTAACCTTGAAAGAAAGTATGGATGCTGCAACAACTGAAGCAGAGCGAAGAGAGATTAAAGAAAGTGCGCTAGATGTAACAGAAATCAAGAGTTGGAATATCACCAACTTACGAAAAGAGCGGACGGGAGGAAAAGATGATAAACCAAAACCCTGGGATATCGAAAACTTTGACCTTACCTATGCCTATACCAACACGAATCGTCACAACCCGATTATCGAAAGAGATATCGAAGAGGTGCGAGAAGGACGAATTAATTATCGTTTTAATCGAAAATCAAATTATATTCAGCCGCTTAAGAAATTATCTAAAAGTAAATATCTTAAACTGATTACGGATTTTAATTTTAGTTTATTGCCAAACAGTGTGGCGGTTTCGACAGACATGATTCGAGAATTTCAACAAACTCGTTATCGTTTTGTAGACGACGGGGCTGGAGAATTCAATAAAGAATTCTTCAATAAACAATTCCGTTGGAACCGTAGCTATGACTTGAATTGGGATTTCACCAAAAATCTAAAATTCAATTTCAACGCACGAAATGAAGCCGTGATTGATGAGTTAAAAGAAATTAATCCAGATGGTTCAAAACCAACTCCAGAGGATAAGAAAAAATTTATTAAAGAAGGAATTAAAGACTTCGGTCGTAATAAAAATTATTCTCATCAGTTTGGATTAGATTATAAATTACCACTTAAGAGTATTCCTTTTCTTGATTGGATAACGGTTAAAGCACAATACAATGCAGACTATAACTGGACTGCTGCAGCGCTGAATACACAGAGTCTTGGTAACGTGATCCAAAATGGCCAGACGCAGAAATTAGATGGAGATATTAATTTCGAACAGCTTTACAAAAAATCTAAATTCTTAAGTGCAATTGATAAGAAAAAAGCGCGTCGTAAACGTCGAGGGACTAATAAAAAGGACGAGAAAAATCCGAAGAAAAAAGGCGAAAAGGAGGAGAAAGAAGTAAAAGAAAAGAAGAAAAAGAAAAAAGGCGAAGTATCTAAAGGAACTCGTTTAGCTTTACGCCCATTATTGTTTTTAAGAAAAGCTAGGATATCTTACTCTAAGGACCGTTCCACAATAATTCCTGGATTTAAACAAAATCCTGAAATTCTTGGTCGGTCTGGCTCAGATTCTAACAATGATTGGTGGAAGTTTGTGGCAGGGGTACAACCTGATATCCTACCTAATAATTCTAATAATACAGATTTCCTTGAACGTGCTGCTACGAATGGTTGGATTTCAGATGATGTATTTTTAAATCAGCAAGTTGTTCAAAATGAGACGGAGCAGATTGATCTTAAGATTACCTTGGAGCCATTTACTGATTTTGCCATAGATCTAACGGCCAGTCGAAAGCGTACAGACAATCAATCACTTTATTTTAAATGGTTTGATGAGAATGGTGTTCAAGGTTTCGATCATAAGCTACCAAGAGAACTTGGTTCTTACGAAATCTCGTACTTTTCTTTGAATACCTTATTTGATGATGATGAGGTATTGTGGGAAACATTCTTAGCGAATCGAGCAGTCATTTCGGAAACAATTGGATCATCTGGTAGCGAACACGACGTTGATGGCAGTGCTTATAAAGAAGGATTTGGCCGAGTACAGCAAGATGTGGTACTTCCTGCTTTTATTGCTGCTTATACTGGTACAGATGCTGCATCGGAAGTTGATCCAGATCAGAAAAATAATTACGCCAGAGGAGTGCTATTCAATAAGTTGCCAAAAATTAACTGGCAATTGAATTATCGAGGATTATCAAAAGTAGGTTTCTTCGAAAAATATTTTGCTAGCTTTAACCTTACACATGGATATCAATCTACTTTACAGGTGAATAGTTTGGTTACCAATCAGCGTTTTAAAGTTGAAGACATTAACGTTAACCCTGCAACTGGTAACTTTATCACTCGATTTGAAATACCTGAACTAGTGATTAATGAGCGATTTGCTCCTTTAATCGGGTTGGATGTTCGTTTACATAATGAGATGACTTTTAAAGTAGACTTTAAAAAATCTCGACAACTGGCACTTAGTTCCCAAGATAATAGCTTGACGGAAACGCTATCAGATGAATATGTCATTGGATGGGGACACCGAATTAAAGATGTATATATCGCTTTCCTTAAAGGAGGTAAGAAAAAGAAGAAAAAATCTAGAAGCAAGAAGAAAAAATCCTCGAAAAATAATCCGTCACCTAACGCAGCGGGTGGTAAGAACAAAGATGACGAAGCAAGTGATTTGAATTTTGCTATTGACTTTGGATTCCGTAATACCCGTACCTTCCGTGGTGATTTTAATACCAGTCTCGAAGAGCGAACAGCTACACGAGGTAATAAGACGATTACATTCAACCCCGCGGTTGATTATGATATTAGTAAAAAACTGAACGCTCGTTTATTCTTTGACTATAATCATTCAGTTCCGATAACTGGTCAGAATATTACAACTAGTATGGCGGGCGGAGTACGAATCCGATTTACATTGGATTAGAAAGATTACTGAATTCATACCTAAATCCGGTAAGTGTCATAAGATGCTTACCGGATTTTTATTTTTATCGGCTTATAACCAACTTTAACTAGTAAGACTTAACTTTGTATTTTTTTATACCAGTTAAAAGACTGTTAAATAGTAAAAAGGGGAGCATCTAAATGTTAAATTTGTTGGATAAGACGCGAACGAAGAATTTATGAATAAAAAAGCGATATGGGCCATCATCGGATTAATGAGCGTTGCGCTGATTGGTATTGTCCTGTTGCAGATGTATTGGATTCGTATTTCTATTCAAGAAAAACAAGAAAAATTCGATTTTAATGTGGCCGAAGCGCTGAATCGAGTCAGTAGAAAGCTCGAAGGAGTAGAAGATAAGAAGAATAAGGATTTTGATTTAGAATTTAAAGCAAGTGGATTTGATGAATATAATCAGCCTATTGACGGTGCTCCAAAGGTTAATACAGCGATTTTAAGTGAAAAAGATCGAACAAGGCGCTATAAAGAACTTGAAAAGCAAAGACAGCGAGCCAGTTACCGAGAATTGATCAACGGTATTCCACTGGGTGAAAGAATTAACCTAGACGATCTAAACATATTCCTTAAAAACGAATTATCAAATCAGGCGATTAATATTGAATATGATTATGGTGTTTATGATCGAGAGGAAAAGTCCTTTGTGATTATTAATGGACATTATGTGGTACAAGATAAATCACCGTTAGTGCTTTTAGCAGGTAATAAGAATATTTATAATTCTAAATATCGCGTAGATTTATTTCCTTCGGAATTACAATCTCCAGGACTAATCATGGTGCATTTTCCAACGCGGAGTAGTGTGTTATGGAGTGGTGTATGGAAGTATTTATTATTGTCGAGTATTTTTATTGGAATTATATTATTCTGTTTTACCTATTCGGTGATGGTTATTTTTATGCAAAAGAAATTATCCGAAATGAAAACGGATTTTATCAACAATATGACCCACGAGTTCAAGACACCTATCGCAACGATCTCCTTGGCTGCCGATTCGATTACCAGTCCGATGATTCTAAATAACGCCGATAAAGTGAAGCGTTTTGCTGATATTATCAAACAGGAAAACAAACGAATGAATAGCCAAGTAGAACGAGTACTACAGATGGCCGTGATTGATAAGCGAGATTTCCAACTCAAGGTCACTACCATCGATCTACACGAAGTAATTAAATCTGCGTTGGAAAATGCGACGCTTCAAGCCGTAAAAAAAGATGGTACCGTAGATTCAGAATTGAAAGCAGGAAACCCGATTGTACAAGGCGATATGACGCATATTTCCAACATGATCAATAACTTATTGGAGAATGCAAATAAATATTCACCAGAAAAACCAAAAATTAAGGTATATACACGCAATGTTCCAAGTGGAGTTGAAGTTATAGTTGAGGATCACGGAATCGGGATGAGTAAAGAGGCGCTAAAACATATTTTTGACAAGTTCTATCGGGTACATACCGGTGATATCCACAACGTAAAAGGATTCGGATTAGGACTTAGTTATGTCAAAGCCATGATGACTGCACACAATGGACAAATAGATGTAAAAAGTGATCTTGGAAAGGGTAGTAAATTTTACCTAGTCTTTCCTCATCAACAAAAAATACCGGATAACGACTAAACAGTTGGCTAATCTGAACCAAAACAAAACAAACACTCTGATCGTTGCTTAACTAACAAGATCAGACTATTATAAACCCGGTAATGGACAAGGAATAATTTATTGTACCATTATCATTTCAGAAAAATCAATAAACAATGGCAACCGAAAACAATCGAATACTATTAGTTGAAGACGATCAGAATTTTGGTGATGTACTGCGCTCTTATCTAGAGATGCACGATTATAATGTCACTTTAGCTACAGACGGAGAAGCTGGCTTAGAAGCTTACAATAAAGGAACTTTTGACCTCTGTATCTTTGATGTTATGATGCCCAAAAAAGATGGGTTTACACTAGCTACCGAAATCCGAGAAAAAGACGGTGATAAAACGCCGATTATTTTTCTAACAGCCAAAACAATGAAAGAAGACGTGCTGAAAGGATTTAAAATTGGAGCAGACGATTATATTTCTAAGCCATTTGTTTCTGAAGAATTACTATATCGTATTCAAGCAATTCTAAAAAGAAATCAAGCTGCGGTCAATCCTAAAGAAGAGATCAAAGAGTTCGTAATCGGAAAATATCATTTTAACTTCCCATTACGTATTCTGACCTTCAATGATGGCGGAGAAGAATCTAAAGATAAATTATCGCCAAAAGAAGCACAGCTCCTCAAAATGTTCTGTGTTTATATGAACGATATTTTACCTCGTTCCGAAGCTTTGACTAAAATCTGGGGCGAAGACAATTACTTTACGGCTCGTAGTATGGATGTTTTCGTTACTAAGCTTCGTAAATATTTGAAAGCCGATACAAATATCGAAATCGTCAATATTCACGGTAATGGATTTCAACTATTAGTACGAGGAGGAGAGATGGCATAGTAGGTAAAATGATTTGGAAAGCTATTCTACTTTCTTAAAAATATAAAAACGCCAATCCATTAATTTGGGTTGGCGTTTTGTGTAACGCTTTTTGAATTGATTAGTTTGAAATTGAAATTCAGAAATAGAAAAGCCGATAATGAAATTCATTACCGGCTTTTTTTATATCGGAACGTTAGCCAATCACTGCTAACTAAAATACTAATTCTATTTACGATAGAAGAGAGCCAACAAGCTAATAGCTAACTAGCAAAATCTACTCTTCGATTCTATCCGTCTGCCCGCTAGAAGAACCACCTTCGATAAACTTATCATAAGTATCATTCTCTGTTTCTAAAGCATTGGCTTTGGCTTTTAGATCGGCAGGTCTTGGACCAATCAATCTTTCCAAATCGGATTTTAATAATACCTCATTTTCTAATAAGCTATTAGCAATGATCTCTAATTCATTGATCTTATCTTTGAGTAGTTTTTGAGCGCGCTCATATTGAGATTCAACTAATTTTCTAACCTCATCATCAATCAAGGTAGCTGTTTCATCAGAGTAAGGCTTGCTGAATTGATTCTGTTGCATTCCGTAAAAAGATACGTTTCCAACTTTATCATTCATTCCAAATACACTGATCATACTATAAGCCATCTTGGTTACTTGATCAAGATCACTTTGTGCACCAGTAGAGATTTTATCAAAAATAATTCGCTCTGCCGCTCGTCCACCAAAAGTCATACACATTCGATCTAGCAAAGCTTCGGTACGCGTGATATACTCTTCCTTCGGTAAGTATTGAGCATATCCTAAGGTGCCTATTCCACGAGGAACGATGGTTACTTTAACCAGCGGTGAAGCATGTTCTAAGTACCAACCACAGATCGCGTGACCTGCTTCGTGATAAGCGATAATCTTTTTCTCTTGTGGAGAAATGATTTTGTTTTTCTTTTCTAATCCACCAATGACTCTGTCTAATGCATAATTGAAATCGTCCATATCGACTTCTTTCTTATTACGTCGAGCAGCAATCAAGGCAGCTTCATTACAAACGTTGGCGATTTCAGCACCGGCAAAACCAGGCGTCATCTCCGCCAATACTTGTGAGTCCATATCTGGTCCAACCTTAATATGCTTAAGGTGAACACGGAAGATCGCTTCTCTTCCTTTGATATCTGGACGATCAATTCCAATTTGACGGTCAAAACGACCTGGACGCAATAATGCGCTATCAAGTACATCTGGACGGTTGGTCGCTGCCATTAAGATTACTCCTTTGTCTGTACTAAATCCATCCATCTCCACCAATAATTGGTTGAGCGTATTTTCTCGCTCATCGTTACCGCCTTGCATAGAACCTTTTCCACGCGCACGACCGATGGCATCAATTTCATCAATAAAAACGATACAAGGTGCTTTTTCTCTTGCTTGCTTAAAGAGGTCACGTACTCTTGAGGCTCCAACTCCAACAAACATTTCTACGAAGTCCGAACCAGAGATAGAAAAGAAAGGAACACCAGCTTCACCAGCAACCGCTTTGGCCAAAAGGGTCTTACCTGTACCCGGAGGGCCTACAAGAAGCACTCCTTTAGGAATCTTTCCACCTAAGGAAGTATATTTTTTAGGATGTTTTAGGAAGTCAACAACTTCCATTACTTCCTCTTTTGCTTCGTCAAGTCCAGCTACATCAGCGAATGTTACATTCACCTTCGCATTGGCATCGAAAAGCGTTGCTTTTGATTTTCCAATATTAAAAATCTGTGCACCTGGTCCGCCACCACCGCCACTAACACGACGCATGATGAATACCCAGATTCCGATTAAAATTGCGATAGGTAGAATCCAACTAAGGATGGGAGCCATCCAATTTTGTCTACTTTCATAACTAGGCATCTTTTGGTCGGCGGGAGGAACGTTGTAAAGTTCGTAAGTTTTTGTAAGGTCTTCCTTAAAACTTTCTACCGTTCCAATTGGAAAAGAAAAATGAGGTCGCTTAGCACCGAATTTACTTTTAGCAGCTTTCGGGTACTTTTCTATCGCCTCTTCTTTTATAAATACTTCGGCATATTCTTTATTGACAATAACGAGGTTGTTAATGTCATTAGCACGTACCATTTCAGTAAATTGATCCCATTTTAAGGGATCATTGCTAGAATTGGTGATACTATAGAAGTTGAGTGCCAATAAAAACAAGGCCAGCAATCCATAAATCCAGTAGGAATTGAATTTACCTGTGTTATTTGGCTTATTATTATCCTGATTTTCCATTAAGAGAAGTTCAAATGATCAAAAAATAGTAATGGTGATTAAACTAGATTCTTGTTGTATTTAAGGCTTATTTAATCACTTAGTAGTTGTTAAACAACTTTTATTATAATAGAAACAACGATAAAAGGCATTTAGTTGCCATTTTAAGGTCAGTTTAACGGTAAAGAACACGAAAATAGATTCGTGGTTATATAGTAGATTTTTTCTAAAATATTATAAATCCTGATACTCGGTAAAGATGGCATCGCTCCAAAGATCTTCTAGCTCATAAAAAGCTCTAGACTCTGGATGAAAAACGTGTACCACAATATTAAAATAATCTAATAAAACCCAAGTTGCGTTACGCTGACCTTCAAAATGTTCAGGTAGCACTCCGTGTTCATCTTTTAAACGCCGATAAATATTATCAGCAATAGATTTTACTTGTGTAACTGATTCTCCTTCACAAACAATAAAAAAGTCCGTTGGAGCTTCGTCTAAATGTCTAAGGTCAAGTTTGACAATATTTTTTCCTTTGATATCCTGAATACAATCAATTACAAAGTCATTAAATGCTTCGGTAGAGAGTTCTGGATACTGTTCTGCTTTTTTCTGTATTCCCAAATTAAGTTTTTATTATTTTTACAGAAATTACTCTGCTTTGAATTTATTTTGAATTATGTATTTTTATATATGTAAAAGTACTAAAACATATTATCTTGAACACTATCGCTAACACGCTTTTTATAGGAAAAGTTCTGCTGCATTATCCTACCTTAGAATCAACGAATCTAACGGCTATAGAATACTTATCAAAAAATACTCCAAGCGATGGAACAACCATTTATACCTACCAACAACAAGGTGGGAGGGGACAAATTGGCAGTAAATGGGAAAGTGAGCCTGACAAAAACGTTTCGTTGAGTACCATTCTTTTTCCCGATTTTTTGCCTAGTCGGCAGCAGTTTCTGTTATCTCAAACGGTTTCGTTGGCTATTTATGATTTTCTAAGTACTTATATTACCAGCAATTTACGAATAAAATGGCCAAACGACCTTTATGTAGGGAATAAAAAGATCGCAGGAATCCTTATTCAAAATGTA